>JAUVCD010000211.1 GCA_030590865.1 Myxococcales bacterium
CCGAGACACCCAGCCGTTGACTGAGGAGAACATCGTAGAAATTGGGCCGAACTTGGCGAGCTTCATAGCCAAAGGTCCGTGAGCGCAGCTTAATTTGGATGTCCACTCGTTCGGCCAGCTCTCGCTTGATGGCATCACAGAGGTGCACGGCGATCTTCAGCTCGTCCAGCCGAGTGTGGCCGAACTCGTCTTTGTTCACATCGATAGCTGGCAACAGATCGCCCAGCCCCTCGGCAATGGTGATGACCCCGTAGTTCTTACCCTGCCGCCTGCGAGTGAGAATGACGTCGACGCAATCGTTAGCCAGCCGCGCCATGGTAACGCCGCCCCAGGCCTCGAACTCCTCGGGCACGATGGCGTAGGTCGCCTGGCCATATATTGATGCTGCGGCGCATAGCCAACCCGCCGAGCGGCCCATGATCTCCGCCACGTGATAGACCAGCTCGGTCTCAGTGGCCGTGGCTTTGGCGTCATCGTGGAGTGCCTTGACGCGGTCGCCAATCACCTCGGCCGCAGACATGAAGCCGAAAGTGTAGTCGATGCCAGGGGTGTCCTTGTCGATGGTCTTGGGCACATGAACCACGCCCCTGAAATATTTGGGCGCCTGGTCCTTGGCCAAGAGTCCGTCCAAGTGCATCTGGATCAGGTTGGCGGAGCGCATGGTGTCGTCACCGCCCACCGAGATCAGCGCACCGATGCGCAACGCATCGAGCACCTCGATGACCCGACCGAGTGGGGCGGTGCGCTCGGGGTCAGTCATGTCCGCCCCGGTCCGCACGTGCTGCCCAGGATTGGCCCGGCCACTTCCCGTCAGCAGAGAAACCTGGTCCCGTAGGTACCGGATCTCCTCTTTCCCAATCAACATCGACCAACGACCCTCAACCTCCTCAGGCGACTTGGTCATCAGGTGCTGGTAGCCCTGTTTGAAGGCGAGCATGGGCAAACGGTGATCCCGAGCGCGCAAGCTGGCAGCGTAAATCACCTGATTGCCACCTGGCGCGGGACCACCGGCGTGCAAAATCCCCAACCTCGAGTCGCTGTCTACGAAGGGCTGTACCTGTGCTTTGGGAATCAACGATCTACGCCGTGGCATGTGGCTTCCCCCGATATCAGAAAGTCGGCGGCCGGACGATGAGTGGGCTGCACTTAGGACACTGCTGCAGATCTGCGGCCCCGACCGCATGGTCTAGCATTGGGCTACAGAAAGGGTAGGCAATTGCCTCCCTTTCCTTAAGTTGTACCACATCATCGAGGTGCCCGCGTGGGTCGGAGCACGAGGCTCGACTGCAACATCGACGAAGCACCGCGAGCACCAGGCTGCCGCCTAGTCGAGCACCGCCTGCTTGACCTGCTGGAGCATCTTGAGCGTCACGTAGTTGCGCACGTTGTAGCCACACCGAAGGCCTCGGGCGGTGAGCTTCGCCGAGCCGCGCTGATGAGCGGATGGATGCACGCCGTCGTGACCAAGACCGTGGTTGTCGGCGGCGTCCAGGGCGTGGCGCAGATCGATGAGCGGTAGCCTGCGTTGGCAGGCGATCTCAACCACCCGGGCGCTCAGAGCGTTGGTCTGGACGGCGATGCGCCAGTTGGTCATCTCGCCTGGCTTGCCACAATCGTCGATGCCCGGGGCGTGCCCGTGGCGCGCCACCGTGTTGAGAATCGGCACGATGCCCGCCTGCTCGAGGGCATCGATGACGGCGCCCAACTCGCGTTCAAACCTGTCAGCGAGCTCGGCCACCGGCGCCACTCGAAAGGCTGCGTCGTTGCCACCGTAGAGCACCACCGCGACGGCCGGCGAAAGGGTGTTGGTCATGGTGCTCAAAGGAGACACCGTGCCCCCTGCCACTGGGTAGACGGCCCGAGCGCCCACCTTGGCCGCCCGAATCGCAGCGAAGGAATCGCGCCACTGACCACTGAGACGCTGGGCGTTCACGCCCCGGTAGAAATCGATGATGGTGGCGCTCTGCCCGTCGACCTGAGTGCCTAGCGCCGCCTGGACTGCCGGCGCTAGCTCGATGCGCCCTGGGCGATCGGCGGCGAAGCTTCGAAGAAACGCGCTGGACACGGTCATGCTATCGCCAACCAGCCCAAAGGCGCGGGGCTGGCGGCCGAGTTTTTTGCCTCGCTCTACAATGGCCTGCAGGTGGGCAACCGTCCCCGGCTCGAGGGGCAAGACGGCGGCGTCGAGCCGCGGCAGATCGAGGGCTGGCGCGGGCTCACCCATACCGCACTCATCAGGCACTTTCGCCGGACCAGTGCGCAGCTTGGCACAGCGCTCGAAAGCAGCGTCGTCCCGCCCATCGATGGGTGCGCGCAAGGCCAGGGACGGTGCCTTGCAGCGACCCGATGAGTCGTTGGTGCCGCCATCGAGAACCTTTGGCCGCTTTTCGGCCAGCGGGGGCGACGACGCTCGGGTCGGAACGGGCGCCGTCGCCAACCCTGGCGCCGAGTTGGCGCGCGGTCGATCGTCGCACCCACAGCAAAGCAGCCAGCCGCCAAGCCATAGTGCGACCAGCGCCACGCTCTGCGCCCAGCGGGCGAGCTCGTTGCAATGGGGAGCCGCGAAAGGGACAGGAGGCAACACGCTCGGTCTCGGGGAGCATGTGCCCACAAAAAGGAGCGACCGGCAACACGTTCGGGTAGGAGGTGCGTTGCCGGCCGTGCCCTCATTCGAGGGCTGAAAAAGAACGTATTTTCAGGGAGTGTTCTTTTCAGCAAGCGCGCCGTCAGGAATACGTCGCGCTGTGCTTGGCCTTTCGTGCCATCGCAATCGGGTCGCTAGGAGGAGAACTGTTCGAAGTAGGCGACAGGCCTACACTGTATGTTTATGTGGAGCACGTTCTGTGCCAATGGGCGGGTCCGGCTAAGGCCTTGAAACCAGCGGAAGACGACGTCGATCGCCCGGTCAACGGCCGATTCTGGGACGGAGGCGATCCAGCCACCTCGATCCACAGGTGGCCGGTCAGGCGCACCCGACTCGGTCGGTCAATCCCCGCCGGGCGGCGTCGGAGCCTTGCGTATCAGGTAGAAGAAATCGCGAGGCGCGCTATCACGAAGGTAGTCGCCCTCCCCCACGTCGAACCCCTTGAACAGGCTCTTGGCCACCCGCTGTCCCGACGGGCCCCGAGGGAACAGGATGAACTTCGGATAGGACCAATTGACGTCGAGCTGAACCACGTCTTCGGCGCCGATGTGACTCAAGCCGTCGGCCAGCACCTGGGCGGTGGTGAAGTTACTCACCGCCACGTAGAGCACATCCCGGGCGGCGTTCAAGCCGAGGGCGGAGCGACGGATCACTGTGTCCCCTCCGATGGCCGCGCCCCAGCCCCGAGCATCGGGATCCCACAAGCCACCGTGGCGCTTCCCACCGCGGAGCATGCAAGGCGGCCCCTGCCGCCACCAGAGCAGCTGATCGGTATTGCTGAGATCCTCCCAGTGGTCGATCACCAGCGCTCCGTCGCGACGCCGACCAATCGTGCAGCCGAACTTGCGCGGAGCAATGAGCGTCACATCCCCAATGCCGAGGCCCCAGCGGCCGTGGACCGCGCGGAACCCGCCGTTGAAGGCCGCCAGCAGAACGTCGTGGTGCTCGGTCGGGATGAGACTGCGACGCGGGTAGCTCCGCGCCTCGGCGACATGGGTCTTCGGCTCGACGGCCCCCTCGATAAAATGCAACTCGACCTGTCTCAGATCGACGGCGACGACGAAGATCTCGGCCCAGACCCGTCGTTTGTCCGGATGAATCAGGGTCTTGAACTGAACCGGCGGCGCCGCTGGGCGCACCGGATCGGGCACCCCAACCCACTGTCCGTCACCCTCAGCGGCTAGCCACTTGTAGAGGGGCCCCACCGACTGAGGCGAGAAGGGGGGGAGCTCTGGGGCCACGGCGGAGGCCGAAGGGGCTGGGGCGCTCGGCCCCTCGGTCAGGTCTGGGGCTGGCGGGGTCGACCTGGGAGCGGACGGCACCTGCCAGTGGGACTTGGGCTCGTCGTTCTCCCGCCAGAAACGGTTCCAGCGATCGTCGAGCCCATAAGCCGTCTCTTGAATCCACGTCACCGCCTCGGCGCCGATCACACTGCGCAACGCTTCGGCGAGCCACGGGCCAAGCCACGAGACCCGGTGCACGGCGATCCACAGCCCGATGGTGAGCACGATGGTCCCGAGTCCCAAGCCCAAGCAGACCCGCTTGATGCGGCGCCGCCAAGGTGACCCTTGGAGGTCGGGGGGCGTTGGGTTTGAGGGGAGGGTCATTGCTGGACTCGAGCCTCAGGGCCAGTCAAGAGAATCCGGTTGCCAGCCTGGTGGCGCAAGGTATGCAACCGCCGACGCCGTCGGCTAGCATCGGGGGGTGATCGACGCACAGCATAGCCTGGACGTGCTCCTCGAGCTCACCCGCGCTCTAACCGAGGAGCGTTCACTCCGCAAAGCGCTGGCGCTGGTGAGCGAGGCGGCACTCGAGCTGCTGCCTGGCGACCATGCGTCCATTCGAGTCCTCGACCACACTCGCACCGAGCTGCTGTCAGGCGCTCGATCGGGCAGTGGGCTCGGCAAAAAGCCGGTACGGCACACCCATGGCAAAGGGGTCGCGGGTTGGGTCGTCGAAAATGGTGAGATCGCTCGGATAAGCGACACGACTGGCGACGACCGTTTCGAGCCCCGCCCGAACCAGGGTTTCGAGATCCGCTCGATCCTCGCCGTCCCGCTGTGGTCAGCCGGCGAAGTGGTGGGGGTCCTGGCGTCCACCTCCCACGCCGTGGATGCCTACTCGGCAGAACAGGAGTCGCTCGCTTGCTTGCTCGCCAACTGCGCAGTGCCGCCCATCGAGAAGGCACGGCTGCGACGGCTTGCGGTCACCGACCCTCAGACGATGGTCTTCAACCGGGCCTATTTGATGCCGGGGATCCAAGCCCAAATGCAACGGCAGCGGGGCGAGCCTGCCCAAGGGTTGAGCCTGGCGTTGATGGATCTCGACCACTTCAAGCGCATCAACGATGACCACGGCCATGCGGCCGGCGACCTGGCCCTGCGTGCCTTCGCCGACGCGGTCCGCAAGACGACCCGTGACGCCGACGTCGTCGTGCGCCGGGGTGGTGACGAGTTTGTGCTGATCATGCCTGGCGCCGATCGGCAGAGCGCCTGCGCCGTGGCCCAGCGGATCTGCCATACCCTGGAGGAGAGCGACATCACCGTGGCCTCTGGGGCTCAGCTCAGCATCACCGTGTCGATCGGCGTGGCAACCTGGAACGGTAAAGAGTCACCTGAGCAGCTCGAAAAGCGGGCCGACGAGGTGATGTACCAAGCCAAGCTCAAAGGGCGCAATCAGGTGGTGTTCGACGATAGATCGCCCTCTGAAGACAAGGACGCCCCGGCACCGACAGCCTGACCCGCGGAGCAACACGCCATGGAACACTCAGTCGACAGCCCCTACTTGGTCCCTTCCGATGGGGCGTTCCGCATCGCCGATGCGCCGACGACGCCACCTGAAGACAGCAGTGCAGACTCGGACGCCAAGGGGGCCAACAAGAAGATCAAGAAGCGCACCAAGCAACTCGACAAGCTTCAGCGGCTCCTTTACGCCGATGATCGCCATTCGCTGCTGCTCGTCTTTCAGGCGATGGACGCTGCAGGGAAGGACGGCACGATTCGGGCCGTCTTGTCGGGGTTGAACCCGGCGGGCTTCCAAGTTCACTCGTTCAAGCAACCCTCAGCGGAAGAGCGGGACCACGATTTCTTGTGGCGCACGGCGTGCCGCCTACCGGAGCGGGGACGGATCGGCGTGTTCAACCGCAGCTACTACGAGGAGGTGCTGGTGGTGCGGGTTCATCCCGAGTACTTGGCCGGCCAGCAGCTGCCTAGAGAGGTGTCGCTCGATCAAGTTTGGGACCAGCGCTTCACGTCCATCCGCGACCACGAGCAGCACCTGGCTCGCAATGGAACGGCGGTGGTGAAGTTCTGGCTCAACGTGTCTCATGAAGAGCAACATCGGCGCTTCGTGGCCCGCATCGATGACCCAGCCAAGAACTGGAAGTTCTCCGCCGGCGACGTGGCCGAGAGCCGACTGTGGGACGACTACATGCAGGCCTATGAAGAGGCGCTCAACGCCACCTCTCGCCCCTGGGCGCCGTGGTACGCGATCCCGGCAGACGACAAGCCCTTCATGCGCAAGTGCGTGGCGGACATCCTGGTCGAGACGCTCAGCCGTCTCCCGCTCAAATACCCCGAGCCTCGCAAGAAAGACCGCGAGAAGATGGGCGCGCTGCGAGGGGAGCTGACGAAGACGTGAGCGGCCCCTCGTCAGGCGGTCAGCGTTTGGCGCCGTTCTGCACCCATTGAATGATGGCGCAGCGCTCCGCAGCGGACAGCTGGCCACCTGGGGGCATCAACTGGTCGGCCTCGCCGGTCTCTAGCCGCTGAATCAACAAACTGCAGGGCGCGTCGTTCGGTAAGGCGCGAGCGACGCCGTCAACGTCGCCGACGAGCTGAGCATGGCTGCCGTCGGCGGTCTCGAAGGTGAGCCCACCGGCAGCGGAGCCGGTGGCGTGACAAGCCCCGGCTTGGGCGCAGCTAGGCAGGAGGGTGTGGGTGAAGACGTTGTCGAACGTCGGCTCGTATTGAGGGGCGCAATCTGCCGAGACGTCATCGAAACAAATGTCGCCCCCCTCACACCCCACCGCCACCATTGCAAGCAGCGCGCCAGCAACGGTAGCGCAGAACCTGTATCTACTGCGCAATGGCATCGTCATTGAACCTCGAAAGCGCCAATGTCAGGCGTCGAGCCTCGGGGATTGCCGAGAATGTCGTCCTGAGCACTGTTGGCCTCGGTCGCCTGATCGATGGCCGCGCTGCCGTCGCCCAGCCGCCCATAGGTGTCGACCAAGAGGGCAAAGGCTTCGCAGATGGTCGCCGAACCGTCGGTGAAGGCGCCGACACCGCTATCCCAAGTCGGCACCACCAACCCGGTCTGATCACCGAGCAGGGGGTCGCCCATGATGGAATGAGAGTCGTCGCTGGGATTGATCAGCTCGGCCGGATCGTCCGGCACCGGCTCGCTACCGTTGTCGTAAAGGTTGTTGTCGATGACGAACGAGGTGGTATCCGCCGGGTCGGTGTCCGAGAAGTCGTTTCCGTCATTCTGATCGAGAGCACCCATCGTGCCGCTGGGGTCGGACCAGAGATTGTTGAAGAAGCTGATGTTCTCGTTCGGCGGGTTGTCCCCTTCGGTGTTGAGGCGCATGGCAAAGGCACGGCCCGGCATGTCACCCACGATGGTGTTGGAGCGAAAGATGACGTCTCGGCCGCCCTTGATGCCAAAGGGTGCCCGCATCTGGTTGGCCGCATTGCCGAGCATGAGGTTATTCTCGATCAGGATGTCGTAGGCCTCGTGGAAGGACTTGCCGTCTTCACCGAGCAGCAAGAACCCGTTGCCGGTGGTGCCCTCCCAGTTGAGGAAGATGTTGCGGCGGAAGACGATCTGGCGGCTGCCCGTGTAGATGTCGCCATCCTCGTTGCTGTCCTTGACCACGACGTAGCTGCTGGTGTCGTTGCCGTTGGTTCTTCCAGATGCAGCAAAGTCGTTCAGGAAGATGTTGTCCTGCACGACGATGTCCCGGGCGCTGTTGATGTCGATGTGCTCGTCTTGTCCGGTCTGGTTGTAGAACAGGTTGCGCTCGACGGTGATGCCCGCGATGCCGTTGTTGATCTTGAGGATGTCGTTGTTGTAGCTGTCGTGCAGCACGTTGTTGCGCAAGGTGATGCCGGTGACCGCTTCGGAGCCGTCGCCGTCGATGTGAACCACCAGCGCGCCAGCCCCAGGCCCGTCGTGAGCCATGTCGAAGCCCTCGAGGGTGATCCCCTCGACCCCCGAGGGGTGGGTATAGGCGGTGATCACGTTCTCGTTGTTGCGGAGCTGGGCCTGGTAGAGCACCTCGGAGCGGACCGTCACGCCCTGAGCAAAGGTCCCACGAAGCCGCACGCGACCTGTATAGGTGCCTGGCTTGACGAGGATGGTGGCCCCATCAGGGGCGTTGTCCAGCGCCTCGGTGATGGTCGCCCAGGGCGTCCCCTCCGAGCCGTCCCCGGTGTCATCGCTGCCGTCGGTAGCCACCCAGAGCACGGCACCGGTCGGCGTGTCGTACTCGCAGCCCGCCGGCGGTGGCGGCGGTGGATCGGTAATGTCGCCGCCCGAGCCCCCGGTCCCGGACGAGCTTCCGCCGGTGCCCGTTCCGCCGGTTCCCGTTCCGCCGGTGCCCCCGGTGCCGGCAGTCCACCCATTTGACTCGTCATCCCCGCAGCCAGCTGGCATCGCCAAGATCAACAAACCGAGGGACGCCAAGATCGTCCACCACTTTTCGTGCAAGCAAGAATGAGCCACGAGCAACCTCCCAGCGGGGATTGTACCGCGACCACGAGCCTGCGCCAGATCTGCTAGGGCGCACCGGAGAAGTCGCAGCTCTGGCTCGGGGTGGCGTCGCAACCGCTCGGCACGGTGATCTCTGGTGCCCCAGCAAGGACGGACAGCACGAAGCTGGTGATTTGCTCGCGAGCCGCCAGGCCGGCTTCGTGGTCCGACGCGGCGAAGCCGTGCAAGGCCAGATCGTCATCACTGGCGATGCGGTATTGGGTGATGCCGCTGCGGTCCTGGGCGCTGGCGAGCAACTCGAGTCCGTCGATGGGAACAATGGGCGTGCCGACGTGGGCCGCCCGGGCCGCGACGGCCACCATGTCGCTGCCGATGTTGGGCATGACGGGATCGCCGATGCTCTCTTGGATGAGAAACACCGGATGCTGATCGTCCAAGGTGCTCGACCAGGCAGCGCCATCAATCTCGTCGAAGTTGTTCTGGGTCATCACCATGGCGTGCATGACGTCGAGCCGGGTGCCGTAGGTGGTGATGAACAGCGCCTGCAATGTGCCGAAGAGGGACGACTGGGTGACGTAGTGGCTCCAGGCCGCGCCGGGCACGTTGAGCACGGCGTGGTGCACCAGCGGATTGGCGAGGGTGAAGATGAAACCCAGGGTGCCGCCCAGTGAGCCGCCCACCCAGATGGGCACGCGGGTATCCAGGTGGCGGCCAGCCGCCGGGTTGGGCTCGCCAGCGAGAGTGTCGGCGGCCAGCGCATCACCCAGCACACCGTCCAGAGCGTGCTGAATGGCCGTACCGTCGGCAATGGCCTGCATCAGGGCGGCAGTGGATTGGTGGGTCCCCTCGAAGGCGCGGTCAAACTTCACCATAGTCTCCATCATGCCCACCTCGGACCAGCCGTAGAGCTCGATGTTGACCTTGGCGAAGCCCGCGCCGGCGATGTCGTCATCAAAGGTGGGATCGTGGACGTCGCCGCCCATGCCATGACCAAACATGACGAAGGGGTAGTCACCGGTGCCTGCCGGGATCAGGACTCGAAAAGGCGCCTCGTGTCCCCCCGTGCCGACCGGGAGCTGTTGGTCATCGAGCACTAGACCGGTGTCGTCGACGAAGGACAGCAACCCGGTCAAGCGCCCTTCGACCACCACAGCGATGTCGGGATTGTCGGCGGACAGCACGACACTGTCGATGGCCACGCTGACCAGCTCGTCTTCGACGGCGCCAATCGCCGCAGCGGCCATCGCCTCCAGACGAGCGGTGACGCTGTGCTCTGAGCGGGTGACGAAATCCCAGACGCGCAGCACTTGTCCGGTACTGACTCCGACGTCGCCGAGCACCGCCCGCGTGGGAGCGTGATAGCCGACCAGATCGGCTTCTGCTTGAGAGGCCGCCTCGCCCAGGCCCAGCGCCAGCTCGGTGGCTCGGCTCAGGGGCAGCGCCGCGCCGCCGGCAGCACGCACTGCCGTGGTCACCACCGCCACGTAGGTGGTGTTGGGAGCCAACGGCCGCTTGGGGAACGCCACCAGCAGTGTTTCGCTGTCCGAGGTCTCGGTGGTCAGCGAGACGGGGACCAGCTTGCCGTAGCCCGCGCTGTCCGGCTCGGCGTTGATGAGCAAGACGGCATCGTCCGGCGGCGGATCGAGCATCGCCGTGAACCCGGTAGCCAACGGATTGACCGGCGAGAACCCGTCGGCGAGCTGCACCGAGCGCACGTCGTCGCTGGCCACCAGCCCCGTCTCATCGATGGCCACCCGCAGGCCCGTCTCGGTATCGTCGAGCCGTAGGAACCGACTCGATGGGAAGGGCAGCAGGCAGCGGGTTGGATCCAGGTCGTCGCATGAGGCGGTGAGGGGCTGACGGGTGCCCGGTTGCCGATCCGGGGCGCTGAACACCGGATCATCGCCGCAGCCGGTCAGGAGCATCATGGCGGCGACGGCCGTCGTGAGCACTGAAGCGAGCTGAAAAACACGAGAGCTGCCCATGGTCCTTCGGTATCACAAATGGTGGGGCACATCGTCAATCGTTGGAATGTCCCCGCGACCGAATCACCAAATGATCCGACCAAAGAAGGCCAACCTGCTGATAACAATAGCCAATTCCAACCAAAGCCATGCTTCCCCGGCGCCCAAAGGATAACCACTGGAACTTTCTTCTTCCTCGCTCGTCACACTCCGGGGGGCTGGCCCGATGAGTCCATCGATGCAAACGATGTCCACCATTGTGCCGTCAGGTCCGGGGATCGGGACGGCGTTGGGCGGCAGCGCAGATGGATGAGACCATGGAAGCCGTGCCAAACGCCGACAGCAGCAATCTGGGCAGCAATCTGGGCAGCAATCTGCGCGCCAAGCTGAGCTCGCCCGAGCTCCGCAGCCTGGTGCAGCGCCTGGTACGCCGCCGGGTACCTGAGGTCGAAGTTGAAGACGTGGTGCAGACCGTGCTCTGCGACGCCTTCGCCTCAGCCAAGACGTCGGAACAACGGGCCGATGGCACCGGCCCAGCGCTCGACGATGACGAGCAGCTGCGCAAGTGGGTGGTGGGGATCACCCGCCACAAGGTCGCTGACTTTCATCGCAGCGGGTCGCGGGTCAAGCAAGTGGAGCTGCCTGAGCAACTCGAGGGGGAGCCGCCACCCCATTCGGCTCGGGAGTGGGCTCATTGGGCCGAGAAGCAAGCCGAGGGCGACGCCGATGCGGAGCGCACGCTGGACTGGATGGCCCGGGAGGGCGGCGGGGAGAAGCTCGCCCACATCGCGGCCAGCGAGCGGTTGCCGGCGACCCAGGTGCGGCAGCGGGTGTCGCGGATGCGCCGCCTCATGAGAACCCGCTGGATGGCTGAGCTGGCCGCGGTGGCCGGCGTGGGCATCGCGGTGCTGGTAGCGTGGGTTCTGCTCCGCGATCCAGGCCCCACGGCAACGCCGATGCCCGAGGTGGTGCCGGTCCCAGAAATCGTGCCGGCCCCGATGCCTGACGATCCGAGGCTCGACCGAGCCCTGCAGCTGCGTGCCGACTCGTTGCGAGAGTGCGACCGTCAGGCCTGGCAGCGTTGTCTCGCCGGTCTCGACGAGGCGGCTCGGCTCGATCCGGCGGGTGATGAGGATAGCCAGGTGCAAGGTGCCCGCGCCGCCGCCAACCGGGGGCTCGACGTGGAGCAACAGGACCAGCAGCAACAGGTTCCTGAGCCTGAGCCTTCTTCGTTGGCCCCGAAACAACCGCCCAATTGGGACAAGAAGATGAATCTGCCGCCGCCACCGACCAGCAAGCCGCAGCAGCTGAAACCAGGTCCGTCCGAGGTGTTCAACAACAACTCGAGCCTGCCGATGGATCCGATGCCCAACCAGTACAAGTCGCCGGAGCCGCCACCGGCTCAGCCACCGGTACAGAATGAGTCGCAAAACGATCCGGGGCCCCAGCAGGCCAAGCCAAAGGCACCGCCGCCCCCTAAATCGGACCAGCAGCAGTCCACCAGTAGCTCGTGGAGCGGCAAAGGCAACCAGGCGCCGGTAAAGAAGGCGCCGGTGAAGAAGCCACAACCACAGCAGCAGAAGAAGAAGACTGGTAAGACCCAGTGGCGAACGAAGGGGGGCAAGTAGCGCCCTGTCCGGGATGGTCGCGTCCCACGCTGGATGAGCAATCCTGGAAGCTTGCCGGAGGTGCTGAAGCTCCCCACCGCTAGCCGCGGCGGCTGGGTGGTGGTGGCTCTGGTGGGCCTGGCGCTGATTGGGCTCGGTGGCGTGGATATCGCAACCCACGCGCACCAGCTGAGCACCGATCCAAAGACGCTCAGCTTCTTGGCCTTGGGCGCAGGCCTGTTCTTGGCCTTCTTCACCCTGGCGGTGCTGGGAAACCGCGAGACGGCCTCGGCCCTCGTCATGGACCGACAGCGCCAGGTGATCACCATCGAAAGTGGCGACGGTGCGGCGGTGGACCTCCCTTTCGGTGCCATCGCCCAGGTGGCCTGCCACCCCGCAGCGGGCAGTAGCGCGAGTCCGGTGCTGGCGCTGGCCAAGAAGGACGGTGGCCTGATCGAGCTGGCAACCTTCCGGGATGACGACGAGGCCGAGCAGACCACGACCACGCTACGAGAGGGCCTCGAAAAGGCGGCGGAGCAGTCGGCCGAAGAGGGGCGAGATGCCGGGTCTGACGAGCGACCTGACGAGCCGCCAGGTGCCGATCCGGCGGCCCGCCTGGCCCACACGCCAGCAGTGAGCGTGGTGCAGACAGGCGACGCTTTGCAGCTGCGCTGGAGCGCCCGCGGGTCGTTCAAGTCCTTGCTGGCCGTCGGCTGTTTCGGCGGCATGGCCGTCATCAGCTACGGCTTCGTCCGCGCCGGCTACTCGAGCGCCCTGATTGCCCTGGCCTTCATGGGGGTCCTCGCCCTCTTGATGGTGGCGGGCACCTTCTACAGCATCGGTCTCAGCCTGCAGGTGAGCATCGACGGGCGACACCTGATCATCGAGCGGTTTCGGTTCGGACGATCGCGCAAGCGGCAGGCCATACCCATCTGGTCGGTCGTGGCGGTGGACTACACCCACCAGCTCAGCACCTCGGGCGCTGGCCTCATCATCCGCACCGGCAAGGGCAAGGACGCCCACGACGAGGCGCTGGCCGAGGCCAGTGACGCAATCGACGGCGACGACGAGCTGCTGACCGGTGCCAAGGCCGGGCTCGCCATCTTGAAAATGGTCCAGAGCGGTATCCACATCCCGGCGGGCCGGCTGTCCTTGGCCACCAAGATCGCCCTCGATCTGGCCATCGGCGAAGAGCTGGCCCGGCGTACGGGCAAGCAGGCCGACCACCTCTGAGCTCGCGCCTGTAGCCCCGGCTAGGGATCCTTACTGGTCGAGCTCGAGGGGGTCGGCGGTCGGCTTGCGACCGGTGGTGAACAGGACCTGGAAGAAGAGCGCGATGAGCAGCAGGCGGGCAATCCTGGAGAGCCACGTCGTGACATGAAACGCCACCTCAAT
>JAUVCD010000443.1 GCA_030590865.1 Myxococcales bacterium
TCAGTGACTGGTCGGCGATATCAAGCACGTTCTTTGGATCGATGCCCTCCCCGAGTTGCTTGAGACCCACGATGTTCGTGGAGGCCCTGCAGCTCCCGATGTTCTTCTTCCATGCGACCATCGCTCGGAAGAAGTCGTCACCTAGACCGACGGGACTCAGCAGCCAGTTGCGTCCCGACTTGGCACCGAAGATCGCGTCGTGCTCCGCAAGCTTCTCGTCGCCCAGGATCGGGTAGAAGCGATAGCCACCCACGCTCTTGACCAGATCGGAGATCTTCGCCGCCGTGTCGGCACCGGCCGTCTCGAGGATTTCGACGACGATGAAGGGTCGATGGTCCCTCATGATGCCTAGGCTGCCGCGAAGCACCTGCTCTTCGAAAGTCTCGGTGTCGATCTTGAGCACCTGTGGCCAGATCGATTGGTCGGTGCAGAAGCCGTCGAGCGTGATGCACCGGACCGTGACCTTCCCTTTGTGATCCCGGAAGCTCGGGTTGAGCGAATTCGAAGAGTCCGACTTGCTCGACAGGAACAGCGTGGCCTCGCCTGGCTCGGACGACACGGCCACGTTCTCACAGCGCACATCCATGCCGTTGCATTCGGTCATCCGCTGCAACCACATGTGCGTGTCAGGCGTGGGCTCGAAAGCGACGACCTTGGTCCTTGGCCACAGGCTTTTCAATAGCAGCGTGAAGTGGCCACCGTTGGAGCCGACATCGAAGAAGTCGATGGGGCCGGGGCTCGGCGTGCACTTCGGTGGCCGAGGGAGGGTCCCCTCAGTCATCTGTTGGACGATGGTGCACAGGGTGGCGGCCGTGTTGATCTCGTAGCCGGCGTAGCCCGTGCGCCGCAGCTGTCGCTGCGCGATGGTCGAGGCCCCGTTGATGATGTTGACGTAGCGCTCGATGGGTGCAGATTTACTGCTCCCCAGATGCTGAGGGAGTCTCACGAAGTACGGCACGAGCGGAGGTATACCGGCGATGCCCCTTATGGGCAACGCCGGTTCTTGACTCACTGCAACACATCGTGAAACCGTGTCCGACCCCACCATGAGCAAGCTAACCAAATTCATAACTCAGCCGCGACGGTTCCTGCAGGATGCGAAGGCGGTCCGCCAGCTGATCCTGGCCACTGGCCAAGCACTCCATCTTGGAGACAACGTCTCTCGCATCGCCATCGGCACCGTGGAGGACCGCGAGACCCTCTACACTCACTTCGTTGAAGACATGGCACGGACCGTGCCGATCGTCGACATGGGGTATGAGGGGCGAGAGCAGATCGCCATCCTTCACGAGAGCATGCATCTTCTCTGCGAGTATGTGGTCGACGTCGCGCGCAACGGCGGGTTCAAGATCCGGCTGTACAACCGCGACGGCATGGTCGATGTCGGAGAGGCTACCCTCTTCGGGGTGGACGATGCCCTTTGCGCTCGAGCGACCTTCGAGATGAGCGTCGAAGATCCATCTCTTGGCGTGCGCGCGAATATCTCGTTTCAGAGGTGGGAGCGCCGCGAGGACGATCTCATGGGGCCCAAGAACCACCCAGTCGCAAGGCGGGTGACCTTCGCCACCGCGAAGCAGTATGGCCTGTTCAAAGCCGGTGCGCTGCGGCACATCAAGACGCTGCTCGGCCATCCGATGTCCACCGACGTGAGCTTCCCGATCGATGTCGTCTACACTTGGGTGAACCATCGCGATCCTCGCTGGCGCGAGCTATGGAAGCAGTCGGTTGGCGTGCCACTCGACGACACCTTGGATGACACCCGAGGTCGCGAGCGATTCATCAACCGCGACGAGCTGCGGTACTCGCTCCGCTCGGTCGCGTCTTATGCACCATGGGTGCGCAACATCTTCGTGGTGACCAACTGTGCACCACCAGATTGGATCAATCTCGACCATCCGCAGATCCACTGGGTCGACCATGAGGAGGTTATCCCAACGGCGGTGCTTCCCGTGTTCAGCTCCCACTCGATCGAGAGCCGACTGCAACACGTGCCGGGACTGGCCGATCATTTCCTCTACCTCAACGACGACTTCTTCCTGACCCGTCCGACGCCGGCATCCCATTTCTTCGAGAGCTCCGGTCTTTCCAAGGCGTCTATGGAGCGCTACGGCACCGTGCACGGTCCGCCGGAGGAGGTAAGCCCCGACTACCTCAATGCAGCCCGCAATGGTCGCAAGCTGCTCGAGCAGAGCTTCGATCGGTCCGTGACGACCCTGCATCAGCACACGCCTTATGCGCTGCGGCGCGACGTGCTGCTCGAGATGGAAGACCGCTTCAAGGGCCCCATCGGAAAGACCACGGCGGGACGCTTTCGCTCGATCACCGACATCTCGACGGTGTCATTTCTCTACCACCACTATGCCTACCTCACGGGCAAAGGCGTCTATTCAGTATCGGATGCGTCGCTCGTCAAGCCGCAGACGTTGCGTTATGAGCGACGGCTTCAGCAAATCCTCGATGGCCAACGGATTCCGGTGTCGCTCTGTCTCAACGATGGCGGCGGCAGTAGCCTCTTTCCGCATTGGGATCGGCACGTCGTGGAGTTTCTCTCGGCCTATTTCCCGGCGAAATGCGCATTTGAACACTGATCCAGCGGTGGACGGCCGCGTCAGAGCTCGAACTCGCGCTCGAGGTCAGTCGCCCTTGCTCAGAACCGCACCGGCTCCTGATAGGTCCCGTAGACCTTTTCCAGCGCCTGCCGCACCTCACCCACCGTGGCGTAGACCTCCACCGCATCCATGATGGACGGCATCACGTTGTCTCCCGCCTCGGCGGCGGCGCTCACCGCGGCCAGGGTCGTCTCGACCTGCCCCTCATCCCGCTGGCTGCGGACCTGATTCAGGCGGGCGATCTGCTTGTCCGCCTCTTGCACCCGATAGGGATGGAATTGTACCTCATGCTCCGCCTCGTCCTCCTCGACGTAGCAATTGACGCCGACCTTCTTGTCTTGCCCCGAGCGAAGGCGCTTCTCTCGCTCATAGGCCTGCCGACTCACGTCGGCCTGGACTCGTCCCTCGGCGACAGAGCGGATGATGCCGCCTTGGTCGTCGAGTTGCTTCATGATGCCGACGATGGCCTTTTCCATTTCGTTGGTGGTCGACTCGACGAAATAGGAGCCCGCGAGGGGATCGACGGTATCGGCCAGGCCAATCTCGTGGATGAGCATCTGCATGGTGCGGAGTGAGAGCCGAGCGGCTTGCTCACTCGGGATGGTGTAGGCCTCGTCGTAAGAGCAGAGGGCCATGGTCTGAGTGCCGCTCAATGCGCTGGCCAAGGCGTAATAGGCCCCTCGGACGACATTGTTGAGCGGCTGCTGAACGGTGAGCCCGCCGCCGCCACCGCCGGCGATCATTCGCATCTGCAGTGACCGAGGGTTCTTGGCGCCATACTGCTCTTTGAGGATCTTGGCCCACAAGCGCCGGCCGGCGCGGAACTTGGCGACCTGCTCCCACAGATTGCCATAGACGTCGAAGTTGAAACTCACCGACTTGGCGAAGTCGTCGACGTCGAGACCTCGCTCGAGCACGTGATCGATATAGGCCTTGGCGATGGCGAGGCCATAGGCCATCTCCTGGGCTGGGTGGGCGCCAGACTCGCGAATGTGGTACCCGCAGACGCTGGTGGCGCTGTAGCGGGGGACGTGCTGGGCGCAGAACTCCAGGGTGTCGCCCACTAGCTTGACCGATGGCTCGACTGGGAAGATCCAGGTGCCTCGTCCGATGAACTCTTTGAGGATGTCGTTCTGGGCCGTGCCTCGCAAATCGGACAGCTCGAAGCCTCGCTTGCGGGCCATGGCGAAATACATGGCCATGATGGGGGCCGCGGAGCCGTTGATGGTCAGTGACACGGTGATCTTGTTCAGATCGATGTCGGCGAAGGCCTCTTCCATGTCCGCCAGCGTGTCGACTGCCATCCCCACGCGGCCGATCTCGCCCTCCGCCATGGGATCATCCGAGTCGAGGCCACATTGAGTGGGCAGATCGAAGGCCACGTTGAGCCCCGTCTGGCCGTGTTTGATCAGGTAGAGAAAGCGCTCATGGGTCTCGGCGGCGGTGCCGAAGCCCGAGTACTGGCGCATGGTGAAGGGGCGCTTGCGGTACATCCACTTGTGGATCCCGCGGGTGTAAGGATAGTCGCCAGGTTCGCCAATACCGTCTGAGCCGCCGCTCTCCTCGACGTCTTTGGCGGTGTAGATGGGTTTGATATCGATGCCCGACTCCCAGGTGACGGGCTCGGGCGGCGCCTTGAGGTCGACCTTCTTCTTCACCGTCATTGGCTCACCTCGCTCTGCTTGCGCTGGACGATGAACGACACGATGTCAGCGATGGCGGCGCCGGTGGGAAAGATGGCGTCCACACCGATCTCTTGCAGCGCCTGGTGGTCCCGTTTGGGCACGTTGCCGCCGACTAACCACAAGAGGTCATTGGCGATGCCAGCCTTCTTCAGCTCGGCGGCGACCTTCTGGCACAAGGGGACATGGGCGCCAGACAACACACTCAGACCGACCACGTCGACGGCCTCTTGAAGCGCTGCGCTGGCAATGGCTTCAGGCGATTGTCTCAAGCCGGTGTAGATGACCTCCATGCCGGCATCCATCAGCCCCCGGCACACCACCTTGGCGCCCACGTCGTGGCCATCGAGGCCTGGCTTGGCGACGAGCACCCGAATGACCTTGGTTGCTGCTTCGATCATGCTTTGAGCCCTCTGGCGATGTTCACCCGGAGGATCTCCGAAGTGCCTCCGCCAATCAGCGTGAACCTGACGTCTCGAAGATAGCGCCCGACCGGATAGTCGTTGCTGTAGCCATAGCTGCCCAGTACCCGGGAGGCGCGATCGCAGACCCGGGTGGCCGCCTCGGAGGCAAAGAGCTTGGCCATCGACGCTTCGTGGGCGTTCTCGAGGCCTTGATCGCTGCGCCAGGCGGCCCAGGAGGTGAGGTGTCGGGCCGCCTCGAGATCCACGGCCATGTCGGCCAGGTGTGCGCTGACCAATTGAAAGCGGTTGATGGGCCGGCCGAACTGTTGGCGTTCTGCCGAGTAACTGAGGGCCTGCTCATAGGCCGCCCGCGCGACGCCGATGGCCAGGGCGGCGGTCATCACCCGAATCTCGGCGAGGATTTCTCGGAGGTAGCCCATGCCCTGATGCAGCTCGCCGAGCAGGCATGTGGCAGGCGTGTCATCGAAGCCCACTTCACTGGTGAGGGATGCCCGCACCCCGAGCTTGTCGATGCTGCGCCCCACCTCGAGCCCCGCCGCGCCCTTTTCGACCAAGAAGATGCTGAGCTTCTTGTCACCGGTCTTGGCGAAAACGGTGAACATGTCGGCCACTGGCGCCGAGGTAATCCAGGTCTTGCTACCGCTCAGCCAGTAGCGCCCGTCCTTTTCGACTGCCCGCGTCGCAATCGAGCCCAGATCGCTGCCCGCGTTCGGCTCGGTCATGCAAATGGTGCCGATGGTTTCGCCACGCAATGCCGGCAATAACAGTCGTTCACGAAGGTCGCCAGTAGCGAACTTGTGGACGAAATAGGTCCCCATCAGCGATTGCATCGTGCAGGCCGCTGCCACGGCCAGGCTGCCTCGCGCCAGCTCTTCGACCGCCAGGATGTAGCTAGTGACGTCCAGCCCACTGCCTTCCGGTTCGGGATAGCGCATCCCGAAGAACCCAAGCTCGCCCACTTGCTTGAACAGCTCGGCGGGAAAACGTGGGTTTTCGTCCAGCTCCTTGGCCTGGGGGGCGATCGCTTCGTCCGCGAAGCGACGGAAGGTCTGCTGGATGGCCTGCTGCTCTTCGCTCAGTGCAAAGTCCATCAGTTAGCCTTTCTGGGACGCTGCCTGCGAACGAAGCGTCTTGGTCTCGTCCTCGAGCAGCGCGAGCGTGTCAGGCTCCAGTGCGACGCCATAAGCCTCGCGCGCTGCCTCGGGGGAGATGATGCCGTTGCGCACTTCTTCTTGGACCGTCTCGGCGGGCCGCTCGCTAGCCGGGCCGTAGCCGCCGCCGCCGCCGGCATACTGCAAATATTCGGTGCCCGCCGGCACATCGGTGATCAGGTCTTTGCTGGTAGGCCGCTTGACCTGCCCATCCGGATAGCGCAGCTCGATCAAGTTGAGCGTGCTGCCGTCGCCGCCGAACAGACCGAAGGCCGGCTCGACATCGCCGTCGCCGAAGGTGACGATTTGGGTGCCGTCCGAGCCAACTCGGTAGCGGGTCTCGACGCCCAGTCCACCTCGATAGCGACCCGCGCCGGCCGAATCGGTGATGTATTCGTGCTTGAGCAGCAAGTGAGGGGTTTGCTGCTCGAACATCTCGTAGTCTTGGTCGAGCACGCCACCGGAGGCGTCGATCATGCCAATGTGGTCGTAGCCATCACAGTCGCTGGTGGCGCCGGAGCCGCCCTTGAGCCCGATGAACAGGATGTCGACATAGGTGTCGTCCTTGTGAGGATGGGGGCCGGTCGACAGCGAGCAGAGCAGCTGGTTCCAACCGGCGCTGACCCGCTCTGGGACGATCGGTGCCAGCGCGCGAATGATGGCGTCGGCATTGGGAGGGCACAGGTGGTTGCCGAAGGTCGTCGCCGCCGGATAGGCGGCATTGAGCACCGTGCCTTCCGGAATGACGATATCGATGGGCTGGACCATCCCGTCGTTGTGCGGGATGTCAGGATTGACCATCTGCAAGAAGGTCAGAATGGTTGCCGAGGCGCTCGACGTATAGGTGCCGTTGACGAAGCCATTGGTCTGGGCGTCAGTCTCCGAGTAGTCGAACTTGATGTGCTCGTCTTCGATGGTGATCGCTACGCGGATCTGATAGGTCGAGCCGGGATTCTTGCCATCGAAATAGATGGTGGCTTCGCCTCGGTAGGTGCCGTTGGGAAAGGCTCGAATCTCGGCCTGCATCATCTTGCGAGTCGCCTCGAAGAGGGCCTCTTTGTGGGCCTCGAAGCGTGTCAGACCGTACTTGTCGATGAGCGCCAAGAGGCGCCGCTCACCTACGGTGCAGGCGCCGATCTCTGCGAGCATGTCCGACTCTACGATCGGTAGCCGTACGTTCGCGAAGATGAGATCCCAGACGTCACGCCGCCGCTTGCCCCGCTCGTAGACCTTCACCGCCGGGATGCGCAACGCCTCTTGCCAGACCTCGGTGGCGTTGGGGTTGTAGCCCCCTCGCACAGCGCCGCCGATGTCCGCTTGGTGCCCTTTGGTGGCCGACCAGGCCACTAGCGTGTCGCCCACGAAGATGGGCTTGAAGGCGGCTACGTCGTTGTTCTGGTTGCCGAGACTGAAGACGTCGTTGTGGAAGAACACATCCCCTGGATAGACCTCGCCCTTGAAGGTCTCGGCAATGTGCTGGCATACCGGGCTGAGCGAGAAGCTCAGGATGGGCAAATTTTCAGTCTGCTCCAACATCCGCCCCTCGGCGTCGTAAAGACCGGTGACGAAGTCTTTGGCCTCGCACAAGATGGGCGACCGGGTGGTCTTCTCCATGGTGAGGCTCATCTCGTCGGTGATCGCCTTGAGGGCTCGACCGATGATGCTCACCAGCACCGGATCGATAGTCGTGTCGCTGCCTTTGGCTTGGTCCTCTTGGGTCATCGGCCTGCCTCCTGGTCCCGCTGTCGGAGCACGACGCTGCCTAGGACGTCCACCGTGGCCACGAAGCTCGCGCTGACGAAGATGGTGGTGTCCACTCGCTCAATCAGGGCTGGGCCCTCGATGGTGTTCTCACCGGCCAGCTGGTGGCCGTCGTAGACAGGCAGCTCGGTCATCGTCTCGGTTTCCGGTACGAAGGCGCGGCGCGTTCCCTTGAGTGCCTTTGACGGATCGGGCCCCCCAGCGCTCAACCGGGGCATCGGCGGTTGGTCCGTCTTGCCCAATGAGCGAACTCGGACGTTGATGAGCTCGAGCGGAGCGCCCTCTTTGCGCAGGTGGTAGCCGTAGAGTTGATCGTGCTCGGCGTGGAAGGCCTCGGCGATCGCCGCGCTGTCGCCTTGGTCGAGCAAGGCGTCGGCGATGGGCATGGTGACCTCGTGGTACTGCTTGAGGTAGCGCAGATCGAGAGACACGT
>JAUVCD010001102.1 GCA_030590865.1 Myxococcales bacterium
TCGATTCATACCGAGGGGTCGGCCTGACCGAGGGACTTCGGGTGCTCGACGAGGTCAAACGGCAGGTCGGCGTTCCAGTGCTGACCGACGTGCACGAGAGCACCCCGGTGGACGAGGTCGCGGCAGTGGCCGACGTGCTGCAAACGCCGGCGTTCCTGGTGCGCCAAACCGATTTCATTCAGCGCGTTGCGTCCACGGGCAAGCCCCTGAACATCAAGAAGGGGCAATTTCTCGCTCCCTGGGACATGGGTGGGGTAGTCGCCAAGTGTCGCGAGGTCGGCAACCAGCAAGTCATGCTGTGTGAGCGAGGCACATCCTTCGGGTACAACAACTTGGTCGCCGACATGCGCGCGCTGGCCGTGATGCGAGCAACCGGGTGTCCAGTGGTGTTCGACGCCACCCATTCGGTGCAGCTGCCCGGCGGATTGGGAAACGCTACCGGGGGACAGCGCGAGATGGTGCCCGTGCTGGCGCGAGCGGCGGTAGCAGTGGGAGTGGCGGGGATATTCCTGGAAACCCACCCCGATCCCGATCAGGCCCCCTGTGACGGGCCGAACATGTGGCCACTGGACCGCATGGAAGAACTTTTGAGCCTCTTGGTGGAAATCGACCAGAGGGTCAAGCAAGAGCCTTATCCTGAGCTTTCGATGATGTAGGAGGGACGTTGTCGTGACCGCAATCGCAGAAAATGAAGAGAATCTCGTGGCCCGCGCCCGGCGCGTGAAGCTCGTCGTCTTGGATGTAGATGGCGTGCTGACCGACGGGCGGCTCGTCTATACCGAGGAGGGCGAAGTGCCCAAGCGCTTCCATGCCCACGACGGCCTCGGCATCCGCTTGTTGCACGAGTCGGGGATTGCGGTGGCCATTGCCACCGCTCGAGGCTCCAAGCCTCTGGAGCGCCGGGTTGCTGAGCTGAAGATCCGACATTTCCGTGCTGACGCTCGTGACAAGCTGGCGGCGGTGCACTTGCTGGCCTTGGAGCTGGGCCTCGAGCTCGATCAGATCTGCTTCGCCGGCGACGATGTGCTCGACTTGCCAGCGCTACGCGCCGTGGGTCTGGCCGCCTCGGTTGCCGATGCCCATCCGGCCGCCCGCGACGCGGCCCATTGGGTGTCCGAGCGAAATGGTGGCTGCGGAGCGGTGCGCCAGCTGGCCGATTTGATTGTAGAGGCCCAGGAGGGTTTGGAAGGCGCCTATGCGCGCATGCTGTCCTCCGAGCAGGAGCAGCAGCAAGAGCGCGCCCTCGATCAGCTGCGCTTCGGCGTGATCATCCCGGCTCGCTACGGCTCCAGCCGCTTGCCGGGCAAGCCGCTGGTCGACTTGGCGGGCAAGCCCATGATCGTGCATGTCCTGGAGAATGCTCAACAGTCGGGAGCCGCCTTCGTGGTGGTCGCTACCGATGACGAGCGCGTCGCAAGGACAGTGGAGGCCGCCGGTGGTGAAGCCGTGATGACCTCGGCCCACCACGTCTCCGGAACCGACCGTTTGGCCGAAGTGGTGGAGCGAATGGGGCTCAGCGGCGACACCATCGTCGTCAACGTGCAGGGCGACGAGCCGCTATTGCGGCCAACTCTGGTGTCGAAGGTCGCCCGCGCTTTGGTGCGGCAACCCATGGCTGGAATTGCAACCTTGGCCACGCCGATTCACGAGGTCGACGAGGTCTT
>JAUVCD010000724.1 GCA_030590865.1 Myxococcales bacterium
CCGTGTCGGGCCAAAGAGCCCGAAACGTGCACGTGTCCGGGTCCTGCAAGGCCACCGGGACGAGGCCCTCGTATAGACAACGGTCGACGCTGAAACAGGTATTGGTGTTGCCGAAGATGAGCCCATCGCTGTAGTCGGCCAGCGAGCCTGGCTCGATGTCCATGGTCTCGCACATACCGCCAATACAGGTCTCCTCCTCATCGTCGCAGTCCGCGGCAACGCAGGACTCACGCAACGGCATGGGCAGAAAGACGATGCGGTCCGGGACGTAGGGCAGCCGCCGCCGGCGCACCACCAACACGTCCGCGTCTTCGTCGTTAGCCGTGGTGGCCACACAGTCGGTGGCGAAGTTGGGCTGCTCGCTGCGGAAGCCGAGCACATGGACCGTCACCGGCTCGCTGCCCGACTCCTCATCACCCTCCGGCGCCACGCCCAGAGTGCTGGGCAGGGTGACCGACCCGTTGTGGACCTCGTAGGCCTCACAAAACACCAGCCGCCCGCCCAACTGAACGACCACGCCCACCGTCTTGAGGTACTTGGGCACCTGCAGCTGGGTCGTCATCCCCGCCACGATTTCCGTCGGCTCGCTGGTGCAACCTCCCCAGCCACAGACTGCCGAGCCAATCAAAATGGCGGTGGCCAGGCCACGTGCAATGCTCTTACCTCGGTTGCGCCCTAGGTGTTCTCGATAAGCCATCGTCAGTCCGTCAGAAGCTGAGCGTGGTGGGCACCACGCCAGGGTTGAGGGTTCCCGTCACCTCGGAGCTCTCGGCTGGCCGGAACACGAAGTAACTCGCCACGCCGCCGCCCGCCACGACAGCCACCAACGTCACCGTCCACCAGATCCAGGCCGACTCGTGTTCCACCTCCAGGGAGATCCGCAAGGTGCGCTCCTGGCCGGCGCTGAGCGCCAAGTCGCTGGTGTGGGTTTCGTAGCCTTCCTTGCGCACCACCAGCCGGTGGCCGCCGGCTTTCAATACCCCTTCCCAGGCACCAGTACCGACGACCTTGTCGTCAATCTCGATTCTCGCGTCCTGGTAGCCCGTCACGATCTTCACCTTGCCCTCCGCCCGGATCGGAACCATCGAGAGCGCGATGCTGAAGGGCGTGCCGAAGACCACCTTGCTCGTCTGCCGCCCTGGCTCGTAGCCTTTCGCGCGGGCCTCGAAGGTGTGTCGGCCAGCCAAGATCTCGCCCTGGAAAGGCGCCGGACCCATATCCACGCCGTCGATGAAGAGGGTGGCCTTGGGCGCACCCTCGATCGTTACGGTCACCCGAGTCTTCTTCTTGACCGGCTCGAGCTCGAAGCTGACCTTGACTGGCGTGCCGCGGGCGACGGCGACGGTTCGCTCGGCAGGCAGGAAGCCCTCCTTCTTGAGCACCAGCTTCTGCTCGCCGACGTCGATTGCAATGGGGGTGATGAACGGCGTCTCGCCTACCTCCTCACCGTTGATGTAGAGCGTGGCGCCAGGCTCATCGACGTCGAGCTCGAGAGTCGAGACAAACTGGCGCAACGTGCCAATGGCTCGCTCGAGCTTGCGGATGTCGGCCTGGATCAACTTGTCCCGGAAGGCCAGCTGCTTCTCCCAGGTGCTGATCGCCTGAGCATAACGCTTCAGGTTTTTCTGACACACACCGATGTTGAACAGCACCCGCGGGTTCTTGCTCTGGGCGTAGACCCGCTTGAAGTGAATCAGCGCACCGCCGAAATTGTCGTCCGCGTAGAGCTCTTTGGCGGCGTCCCAGTCGACGTGAGCCTCGGCAGACAACTCTTGTCGAATCGTCGGGCGCTTCGGCTGGGCTACCGATAGCGGCGAGACCAGGAAGGCCATGGTGAGCATGAGGGCGGCAAGGGCTCTGAAGCGTGTAGCCATCTAATCCTCGATCGTTAGGGTCTTCAGAGTAGGCCGCCCAGAACCGCTGGGCGGTGGCGGCGCGGTGGTGGTGGTCGGTGTGAGGCCCGTCGACGTGGCCACCACCGGCGGTGCGGTGCCGCTAGGATGGGACTGAGAGGCGGTCGCGCTACTTGGCGGCGCGCCCGAGTGGAGCGGCTCCGGCAGAGACACCGGCGCGGCAGATGCAGGTGACTGGGCGGGATCGGTTACGCCACTAGTCGGTGTGCTTGCCGAAGGTGCCAAGGCACCCTCGGCCGGCGTGCGGTTGAGCTGCCAGCCAATGGCGACGACGGCCACCAGGGCGATGGCCAGCACGGCCCAGAGCACTGGCCGGTTGCGAGCCGGCACCTCGTCGCGGCTGGCCCCGACGTCTCGCACCGCCCCCTGGGCCGTGTCGCCCGTCACGGCCGGTGCTGAAGGCTCTGCACTTTGTGAGGGGGCCTCCGCGGCCGGCTGGTCTTTGACCGCCTCGGGCTCGATGATCTCGGTGCCCACGAAAGGCAAGGCAGGCCCGCCGGTCATCTCAACGCCCACATCGGTCGGCGCAGTCGCATCCAGAGCCAGGCTGCGCAGCGCGGCGGGACTTGGATTGTCGGCGTCGACGTGGGTGGCCGGCCCCGGCCTGGGCGGGAACAAGCTCACCCCGGTGGACGCCCGGCGGAGCAGCTGCCTGAGCACATAGTCCGAACGTTCGTCGGCATAGGGCGCCAGCGCGTCGCCCATTTCGGCCGCAGACTGATAGCGATCGTCAGCCTGCTTGGCGAGCCCCTTGTGGACGACGTCCCAGAACCCTTCGGGCAAGTCACCGCGCAGCTCTTCGAGGGACTGGGGCTCGTCGGCACCTAGCATCATGATGAGCTCGCCATAGGCCCCTGACTCGGGGACGAAGGGAGGGGTCCCCGAGAGCAGCTCGTACAAGATGGCAGCGACGGCATAGAGATCGGAACGGGCGTCAACGTCCTTGGGGTTGCGGGCCTGCTCGAGAGACATGTAGAGCGGCGTCCCGAGGGCTGCGCCTTCGGCCGTGAGCTGGAGCCCTTCGCTGCCAGGCTGCTTCAGCTTGCTGATGCCAAAATCGACGATCTTGATGAAGTCGGGCTCACCGTTCTTGGTGACCACGAAGCAGTTTGCCGGCTTCATGTCCCGGTGGATGATGTCCACCCGGTGGGCGACCTGCAGCCCTCGCAAGATTTGGAGCACGACGTAGACGCAGCGCTCCACATCGATGATGTCGCCGGCCAGCTCCCGTTCCAGCAGCTCACTGAGATCTTCGCCTTCCAGATACTCGAGCACCAGGTAGGGCTGTCCGTTCGGCAGCTTGCTGACGTCGAGCACCCTGACCACGTGCTCGCTGTCGATCTGCGAGGCGGCCACTCCCTCGTTGAGGAAGCGATCGACGATGCCCGGCTTGTCCATGATCGCCGGGCTCATGAACTTGAGCGCTACCGGCGCTTTCCGCAACAGGTGGGTGGCCCGAAATACCGCCCCCATGGCACCGGTGCCGAGCACCCGCTGGATCTCGTATTTGCCCTCCAGAACCTCACCGGGCTTCGGATAGAGCTGAGCCGTTGCGGAGGGCTGGGTCATGACACACCCGAGGCCATAAAGGCGGGTCGCACGTTGCATCAGCCTAGCAGTCCGTATGGCCCGGACCAAGGCGGGGCTGCCCTGCCCTGCTGGACACTCAACGGCAGCTCAGCGGCCGCACTGGCGCCTCGGCGGTGGCGGCGAGGCTAGTTCTCGAAGGCCTGCTGGGCTAGCTTTGCCGCCAACCTCGAACCCCAAGCAGGCCATGTTCAAGACTCTATCGCTACTGCTCGCCATCGCCGTCCTTCTCGTTGCCGTGCCAGGCTGTGGCAAGAAGGTCGACGCCCACAAGACGCTGGAGTGCGCCCAGAACCAGCCGTACAAGGCCGAAGCGGACTGCAAGAGCTGCTGCGGTGGTGACGTCAAACTGTAGGACACCGTCTGCCTCTGCTACGAGTAGCGACACCAGCGCGCCGAGGGCGCGACCCACCCGAAGTGCCATGGCCAGCGGTTACACTTTCTCGCGTTTCTTCAGACCGGCCAGCACCTTCGACCCAGCTGACGACCGACTCGACCTGTCCCTCGTCGAGACCTTCGCGCCAGTCGTCAATGCCCTCTCCTGGTGGTTCCGCCCGACCTACCACGGGATGGATCACATCCCCCGGCACGGCGCTGCACTGCTGGTGGGAAATCACGGAATCATCGGCTTCGATCCCTTCTTCTTGTTCGTCGCCATGTACCAGCAGACTGGGCGGCTCGCCCGGGGCTTGGGGGATCATCACCTCTTCGTCGACCCCCTGTCCCACTGGTTCTGGAGCGCAGTCGGCGGGATCCGCGGCACCCAGGAAAACGCGCTCAAGTTTCTGGCCGCCGACCATTTGGTCAACGTCTATCCTGGTGGCGCTCGCGATGCCTTCAAGGGACCTGGGGGACAGTACCGGCTCCACTGGAAGCACAGCCGCGGGTTCATCCGGCTGGCACTGAAAGCCCAAGTGCCGATCATCTTGCACATGGGCATCGGCACCGACGACACCTACCGCATCCTCGGCAAGTGGGGACTGCCCGCGCGCTTGCTCGGTCACCCCAAGTACAGCT
>JAUVCD010000185.1 GCA_030590865.1 Myxococcales bacterium
CGGCGTCAGGGTCGCTGGGTCTGACCTCCCGTACTTCCTCGCTCCGGGCCGCTTCGGCCTCAGCCGCTAGTAGCTCGTCTTCCCAACTGTCGTCGATCTGCTTGGCTCTTGCCGGCGCAGATCGGAGCCTGCTGTCGCCGGT
This sequence comes from Myxococcales bacterium, assembly GCA_030590865.1. Lineage (GTDB taxonomy): Bacteria > Myxococcota_A > Polyangia > Polyangiales > Polyangiaceae > JAPYTK01. The sequence goes on from JAUVCD010000185.1 coordinate 143, forward strand.
CCCCTTGCGTGGCGGCTCCTTCCTGGGGCGTGGCGCGGGGCGCCTACCTGGCTGGCTGGACCGCGCCCCAATCCGACCCTTGCCAGGCTCGGACCCGCGCGCCTCGTGGGACGCCTGGTCCTGCTGGGCGTCCGACGTGGGGCTCTTGCGCTTGCCACTGCGGCGTTCGAGGGCGCGCTTGGTGTCCGGTGCGTCTGCGCTCTGGTCCGCTGCCGTCCTGGGTTTGCTGCGCTTGCCTGGCGAGCTCGGGGCGCCCTTGCGGGGGGGCTTCCGCCGGGACCCCTGGTGGCCTGCTGGCGCCTTGGTCTTGTCACGCCGCTTGGTGGACGGCTCTGCTTCATCGTCACTCGGCAGCTCCCAGCCGACGTCCGTCTCGAGGGGACGCTGCCTCTTGCTGCCCTTGCCTCGGGGCGACCGGGCTTCGGACGACTTTGATAGCGGGCTCGGGCCGGTCCCGAGCAATGTGGGCCGGGGAACGGGGCTGTGAGATCGACGGGTGCTGGGCGCCGTCACCCGGAACTTGCTGAAGTCGTGCTGGCCGGTGGGCAGGTCGTAGAAGGCGTCGAACGAGTCGGGCGGCCCGCTGACCGGGTCGGAAGCTGGTGCGGGCTGGGACTCGCTGTCCGGCGGCAGTGAATCGGGCGGCATCACAGAGATGCTGTCCGGTGGGGCTTGGGACAGAGTCGACGGTGGGAGCGAATGGGTCGGGATCATCTCATCGACTTTGATGAGTGCACGGAACACTTCCATGTTCCACTTCAAGTCTTCGCGATCACAGGCATCTTTTGAGCCGGCAAAGGCCTTCGCCAGCTTCTGACAGGTGATGGTGCGCTTGGTGATCGACGGCTCCAGCGCTTGGTCGAGCGCCGCCGCGACGGCGCCTGGAATATCGGGGCGCGCCGTGACGAGGGACTCCAGTCGGCTGGTGCCGTCCGTCGGAGGCGTTCGTTGCAGGAACAGGGCCCACAACAACGCAGCGGCAGAATAGACGTTGGCCCGAGTGGTCACCTGCCCGCCGTGTCGCACCTCTGGGGCTTGATAGGGCAGGGCTTCAGCTGGGATCTGTGCGTTGCTGGCCGCCAGCCGGAAGATGGTGGAGAGACCGACGCCGAGCAGCTTCACGTCGCCATTCCACGCGATGAGGACCTGGTAAGGGCTCAGCTGCCCGTGGACGAGGGGCAACGGCTTGCCGCGCTCGTCGGTCGCCCCATGGGAGGCCTCGAGCGCTTCGATCAGCGCCCGTCCGAGGTGGAGGATGGCGCCGTCCGACAGCCGCTCCCCCTCCTGCTCGAGGTGGCCCATGAGGCTCTGCAGGCTTGCCCCCATGACACTCTCGAAGACCAGCACCTCCTTGCCCTCGTGGGCAAAGGCCTCCACCGTGCGGGTGAGCGCCGGGTGCTCGACCTGCATGCAGTGCTTCACCTCCTTTTCGAGGGCCAGGCGGTCGCCTTCGGTCACCTCGAACAGAGCCAGGACGAAGTCGCGGCCAGGCTGCAAGATGCTCCGCGCGAGGTAAACCTCGCGGCTCTGTCCCTCGAGGCGATGGTCGACCTCATAGACGCCTATGGTCTGCGGGCGCGGCATCGGAGCCGCAAGGTTAGGCCGAATCGGCCCAAGGCGCAGCATTGTTGGAGCCGAGACCGATTGCCGGCCTCGTCACGGGCGTCGGACGATGAAGCTGGCTGCGAAGTAGCCATCGGTGCCGTGCACGTGGGGCAAGATCCGAAACTGGGCGGCCCCTTCTGCCAGCGCCTGGCCGAGCTCGCTGTCGAAGGGGGCCGACTGAAGGACTGGCCTCGGGTCTTGCGATTGGCCCGGCCCACTGGCGATCAGGGCCTCGACCACTCCCTCGCATTCCTCTCGGAGCACCGAGCACACTGCATAGACCAAGCGGCCGCCGTCGCGCACGTGATGGGCCGCGCCGCGCACGATGGCGAGCTGCAGAGCCGCCAGGCGGGTCACGTCATGGGCCGCCAGCCGCTGAACGATCTCTGGGCGGCGTCGCAAGGTTCCCACCCCGGTGCAGGGGGCGTCGACCAGCACGCGGTCGTAGCGGTCCGTCACGTCGCCCGAGCCGCAGGTCCAGTCGACGGCGATAGCTTTCCGAATCGGCGATTTCGGTCCGGTCGTCAGCGGCAGGCGCTGCAGCTTGGTGGCATGGAGGTCAGCGGCGTCGACCACTCCGCTGGGCCCGACCGCCTCGGCGAGCATCAGTGTCTTGCCGCCCCGCCCGGCGCAAGCATCGAGCACCCACTCGCCCGATTGGGCGCCCACCGTCAAGGCGATGGCCTGGGCGCCCTCCTCTTGGGTGACCCACGCATCACCGAACCCGGGCAGCTTCCGTGGGTCGCCTGCCCGTCGCGTCGCAATGCACCGCGGCGACAGTTTGCCTGGGGAAATCTCAGCTTTCGGCGCCGCCCCTTGAAGGCGCTGCACCCACTCGGGGCGTGGTTGGTCGTGGCGAAGGCAGAGGCAAATAGGTGGGGGGAGTGGCACGGCAGTGACGTATTGGCGTGCCTCATCACGGCCTCCGAGTGAGCCCTCTAAGGCGTGACGCAACCAGCCCGGTGTGGCTTTCACCACCGCTTCGGCTAGCCGCTGATCCCGATCGCCCAGGTCTTGTTGCTCCTCATGGGCGTGGGCCACCTTGCGCAGCACGGCGTTGGCGAAGCCCGCGAGCCGCCCGTCCCCGGTAGCGTGTTTGATGGCGGTCACGGCCTCCGACACTGCAGCGAAGCTCGGCACCCGATCCAGGAAGACGATGGTGTAGGCGGCCATCAGGAGGTGGGCCCGCACCCAGGGCTTGCGGGACCAACGGGAGCTCTGCGCATGGGCGGCGATCGTCTGCTCGAGGACTGGGGCGCAGCGCAGCACACCGTAGACCAGCTCGGTCGCCAGGCTTGCGTCACGGGGGCTGATCCCTCCTGCCCGTTTGAGCTCCCCGTCCAGCGCCGGCGCGGCATAGGCGCCATCCGTCCAAACTCGCACCAGCACCTGACCGGCGAGCGAGCGGGCGTTAGGGGCGTCAGCCGACGAGCTCTTGGGCCTGCGCGGCGATGATGTTCCAGCGTTTTTCGACATCGTTCTTCACCGCAAGGGCCATCACCACAACCAAGACAACCAGCCCGAAGAGGCTTGCCACCTCCCGAATTCGCAACGGTACCGGTTTGCGTAGCAGTGCTTCGATGCCCAGAAAACACAGATGGCCGCCGTCCAGGGCGGGGATGGGTAGCAGATTGATCAGTCCCAGGTTGATCGAGATGACGGCCATGGCCCAGAGCAGGTAGCTCGCCCCTTTCTTACGCTCCTGGACGATGACGTCATAGACGGTGATGGGGCCGCCAATGGTCGACAAGCTCAGCTCGCCTTTGGCGATCTGGCTGATACCGACCACGATGAAACGAATCACGTCCATCGTTTCGTCCAGAGCGCTCGGGAGCGCGTAGCGCAATAGGGAGGGCCGCCACACCGTCTGTTCGGGCACCCGCGGTGCCCAGTTGCGCGCCCCCAACGTGGGCCTAGTGGTGGACACACTCTCCTGGTCGGCAAAGCCGCGCCGTTGCAGCTGGATGGTGGCGCTCATGCGCTCGTCGTTGCGGAGCCAAGTGATCGTGTGGCCCTGCCCCGTTCTCGCCTGGACCAGCTGCTCGACCATCAACCAGTTGCTGACTTCGACATCGTCCACCGAGATGATGCGATCGCCAGGACGAAGTCCGGCCCGTTGCCCCGGCGAGTCGCTGTCCACGTCTGCGATGTACAGATCGGCCAGCTCCATGCCCGTGCGGTCCTTCAGACCGTCGCCTGTCGACTCAGGCGTGAGGGCAGCGAGGCCAGACTCGAAGACGTAGAGGTCACCGAGCGAGCCGAGCGCAGCAGCAACGCGAGTCGGCCTCAGATAAGTCACTGGAACGGTCTCACCGTGGTTCTCGTTGAGCAACCTGCCCAAATCGGCATAGGTCCCCACCGGCTGGCCGCGTACCTCGGTGATGAGGTCGAAGGTGCGCAGCCCGGCGCGATAGGCCGGTGAGCCGGTATCGCTGATACCCACCACTGCCGACGGGCGATGGGGGCCGACCCCGATGGACCCAACCCGGTCCATGATGCCGAGCGCCCGCTCCTCGATGCGCTCGTCTGGTGTTACCGAGATCTCGACGTGCTGGTTGTCACGAAACACCTTGAGCTTCAGCTCTCGGCCCGGATTCTTGCGGACCGTTCGCTGCAGCTCGGCGAACGTGGTGATGTGCACCCCATCGACCTCGAGCACCCGGTCCCCTGGTTGCAGCTTGCCCGCGGCGGCATGGCCCTCCAGCACGATGCCCACCGTCGGCGGCGAGAAGTCGGACTCTCCGGCGAAGACGCTGACGTAGAGCAACACCGGGAACAGGAGGCTCATTGCCGGGCCAGCGAGCACGATGATGGTCCGCTTGTAGAGCGGTTGGGCCTCGAAAGTCCGGGACTTGTCCTCTGGCAGCACCGGCTCCTGGCGGTTTTCCTCCAGCATCTTGACGAAGCCGCCGAGGGGCAGCAGGCCGATGCAATACTCGGTTTCCTTACCTCGAAAGCGGACGATCTTCGGCCCGAAACCGATGGAGAACATCAGCACCTTGACGCCGAAGACCTTGGCCCAGACGAAGTGCCCCAGCTCATGAACGAAGATGAGCACCGAGACGACGACGGCGAAGTAAACGAGGTCCATCAGGCCAGGGGCAGAGACTAGGGATGGCAGATCGCCAGCCCCCACGCTCTAGCACGGCGCTGCTCGATGGGGGAGGTCGCTGAGCGCTCTACCGGTCAAGCCAGATCGTCAATCGGCCCTGCGCCTTCGCGCAGGATTTCGATGGCGCCGTTGCACAAGTTGACCACCGTGGTCGGCACGAGCCCGCAGACATCGGCCTCGAGCACCAGATCCAGGGTTGGAAAGGTCGCGTCGATCGTCCAGGGATCGGCGATGGCATCCTCACCTGGCTCGCAGGCGGTCGTGTTGATGATCGGCCGTCCCAACTCTCGCACGAGCGCCTGGGTGACGGGATGGTCAGGTACCCGAATCCCCACGGTTTTTTGCTTGTGCTGCACGATCTTTGGGACTTCGGCAGTGGCCTTGAGGATGAAGCAATAGGGTCCTGGGAGGAAGTGCTTCAGCACCCGATACTGGGCGTTGTCCACCACGGCGTAGCGCGCGATGTTACTCAGATCTGCGCAGATGAAGGCCAGTCGCTTCTTCCGAGGGATCCCCTTGAGCTGATAGAGCCGCTCCAAGGCGTGCTTGTTCAACAGATCGCATCCCAGCCCGTAGACTGTGTCGGTGGGATAGCTGATCACGCCACCCTCTTCCACGATCCTGACGGCACGCTCAATCTTGCGCGGCTCGGGGTGGTGCTGGTTGATGGGCAAAAGCATGCCAGGCCTCGTGCCCTCTCGAGGGCAACGCGATCATGGAGGGTGAGCCCAGTCCCGATCCCCCAGGGTTGGTTGGGACTGGCGCGTCGATGGCAGCGGGCCGCTTAAGACTTGAGCGCTTCGCTGCCGCCGATGATCTCCATCAACTCCTTGGTAATCGCAGCTTGCCGTGCTCGGTTGTACTGCAGGGTGAGCTTCGAGATCATGTCAGTGGCGTTGGTGGTCGCCGCATCCATCGCAGTCATGCGAGCGCCGAGCTCACTGGCCATCGATTCGAGCAAGGCCCGCAAGATGGAGACCTGAACGTACATGGGGGCCAGTTGGTCCAGCAGTCCTTCTTCGCTGGGCTCGAACAAGAACTCGGTCTTCTGCTCGTCCTCTGCTGGCTTGGGTGCATCGTCCACGTCGGCCACCGGAAGCAGCCGCTCGGCGGTGACCTTCTGGGTCATGGCGCTCTTGAACTCGTTGTACACGAGATAGATCGAGTCGACTCGCTTCGGTGCTTTTGCCGAGCCTGGTGCCGCAGGGCTCAAGAAGGGCTGTAGGATTTGGCGACCGAGCTTGCGGGCGCCCTCCCAGTCGAGTTTGTCCCACACGTCAGGGAGGTACTCCATCGGCGCATTGCGCCGCTTGAAATAGTCCCGTCCCTTGCGGCCGATGACCATCATCGTCACCTCTTGGCCATCGGCTTCACGGCGGTGCCATTCTTGCTCGGCCCGCTTGCAGATGCTGACGTTGAAGCTGCCGCAGAGTCCTCGGTCGCTGGTCAGTATGACGATCAGGACACTACTCTCGGGGCGCACGTCGAGTAGCGGATGGGCCTCACCATCGTCCGCCGGCAAGGCAGTGCCCTGGGCCTTCGCCGCTCTTTGAGCTTCCACCAGGTCCTTGCGGCCTTCGGCGGTGACGTCGCTCAGTACTTGCTGCGTCTTGACGGCATAAGGTCGAAGCTCAGTGATCAACCGTTGGGCACGGGTGAGCCGTGCCCCGGCGACCATTTTCATGGCCCGCGTGATCTTCTGCGTCGACTTGACGGTAGCGATCCGTTTACGGATGTCTTTTAGGGAGGGCATTGTTCAGCCTCACTCGTCCTCGTCGTACTACTCGTCGTCATCGTCGTCATCGTCGTCGGCACCGTCGTCGACGCCGTCATCGCTTCCGCTGGCATCGAGCACGAACACCTGGCTGAAAGCTTTCAGCGCTTTGTCCAGCTTGCCGGTGATGGCGTCGCTGAGCTGCTTCTCTTCGGCGATCTGGTCGAGGACGTTCTGGTGCTTGGATGTGAAGTAGTCGTTGAGCTCTTGCTCGTACCGACCCAACACCTCGATGGGCAGCTCGTCGATCCAGCCCCGCGTAGCGGCGTAGATGATCAAGATCTGCTGCGTCACGTCCATCGGCACGTATTGACCCTGCTTGAGGATCTCGACCAGTCGGGCGCCGCGGTCGAGCTGGGCGCGAGTCTTGGCGTCCAGGTCGGAGGCGAACTGGGCGAAGGCTGCCATTTCTCGGTACTGGGCCAGCTCGAGTCGCAGGGTGCCGGCGATCTTCTTCATCGCCTTGATCTGGGCGTTACCGCCAACGCGGCTGACCGAGATGCCGACGTTGATGGCCGGACGAACACCTGAGTAGAACAAATCCGACTCGAGGAAGATCTGACCGTCCGTGATGCTGATGACGTTGGTCGGGATGTAGGCTGCAACGTCACCTGCCTGGGTCTCGATGATCGGCAGGGCCGTGAGCGATCCGCCTGAGTGGGGGTCTTGGGCGATCTCGTAGTCCCCGGCCATCAGCTTGTCTTGCAGCTGGGACATCAGCTTGTCCCGCTTCTTGCCTTCTGCCTGCTCCGCCTCTTTCCACAGCGTCTCGTCGACTAGCTCGTAGGCGCTGTGCTTGGAGGTTGCCTCACCAGGCACGCCCACATGGACCTTGCCGTCCACGCCGCGGAAGTCCGGGTCGCCTGCGGGCACCTCGGTGCCTTTCTTCACCACGTAGACTCGGTCGGCCATCTTGGCTGCCCGCTCGAGGAGTCGCGAGTGAACGTAGAACACGTCACCTGGGTAGGCCTCACGACCTGGCGGACGACGGAGCAGCAAGGACAGCTGGCGATAGGCCACCGCCTGCTTGGAAAGGTCGTCGTAGATGACCAAGGCATGGCGACCGGTGTCACGGAAGTACTCGCCGATGGTGACGCCTGCGTAGGGAGCGATGAACTGGAGGGGCGCCATCTCGTGGGCTGTGGCGGCCACGACGGTGGTGTATTCCATCGCGCCGTGTCGCTCGAGCGTGTCGACCACCTGGCGGACGGTAGACATCTTCTGACCGATGGCCACGTAGACGCAGAAGACGTCGGTATTCTTCTGATTGATGATGGTGTCGATGGCGATGGCCGTCTTGCCCGTTTGACGGTCACCGATAATCAGCTCGCGCTGGCCGCGGCCGATGGGGATCATGGCATCGATCGCCTTGATGCCCGTCTGCACGGGCTCTTTCACCGGACGACGCTGCACGATGCCCGGCGCTTTGACCTCGACCCGCAGTCGATGGTCCGACTCGATGGGGCCTTTGCCGTCGATGGGATGGCCGAGCGCGTTGACGACCCGACCGAGCACGGCGTTGCCTACCGGCACGTCCATGATTCGTCCCGTGCGCTTGACCCGTGAGCCTTCGCGCACCAGCGTGGTCTCGCCGAACAGGGCGCAGCCCACGTTGTCCTGCTCTAGGTTGAGTACGAGACCGAAGAGCTCGTGGTGTCCCTCGCCTCCTTCGGTTTCGAACTGAACGAGCTCGCCGGCCATCGCGTTGCGCAGGCCGTGCACCCGGGCGATACCGTCGCCGACCGTGAGGATGGTCCCGGTCTCGGCAACGCTCGGCGCTGCCTCGATGTTCTGGATCTGCCTCTTGATGATCTGCGAGATCTCTTCCGCTCTGAGTTGCATGCTGGTCCTCTGGTTCTCGTCAAGTCGGTCTGGCTGGAAGCTGGCGGTCGCGCTGGGAGGCGCCAGAAGCGGTGTCCCAGAAACGGTGTCAGGGTCTAGGTCTGTCGCAATGATTCGGCGAAACGGTTCAGCTTGCCGCGAATGCTCCCGTCCACGAAGCGGTCGCCAATCTGAGTCACGATGCCGGCGATGAGGGACGGGTCCTGTTCGAATGTGAGCACCACCGTCTTGCCGGTGGCTTCTTCGATCTTTGCCTGGAGTTTGCCCAGGTATGTCTCGGACAGGGGGTGGGCCGCTCGGACGCTGGCTCGCACGATCCCGCCGTGGTCATCGGCGAGCTGGTCGAGCAGCCGCACCAAATCGGGCAGTACGCTGAGCCGCTGGCGTGCGGCCAGCATGGACACGGTGCGGATGGTCGTGACCGAGGCCCCGAGCCGTTTGCCGATTTGGTCGATGACCGCTTGCCGATCAGCGTCCGAGATGTTCGGTGTGATGCCAAGGGCTCGAAAATCGCCACTCGCGTCGTAGGCGTCGGCAAAAGAACGGAACTCGCGAACGACCTCGGGGACCTTCTTCTGCTCCTTGGCAAGCTCGAAGACCGCACGGGCGTAACGTCGGGCGACCACTTCGCTGCTCATGCTGTGCCTCCTGCCCCGCGGGTGGCCTGCTTCTTCTTCAGAGCCGGCCCGATATGGGCGAGATACTCCTCGGCTAGCCGGTCGTGGTCTGCCTTGGTCACCTTGCCTTCGAGCAGCTTCTCAGCCGCGGCCAGCGCTCCGTCGAGGGCCTGGCGGGACAGATCATCCCGGGCAGATTTGGATTCTTGAGTGACCCGGAAGTCGACGTCGGCGAGCATCCGGTCTCGCGCCTCGCCGGCGGCGTTGATCACCCGCCTCTCTTCGAGCTCACCCTCGGCCACGTATTTCTCTCGTAGCGCGACGAGCGTGTCGTCCAGATGGGCCAGCTCGTCCTCGTAGTGGGCGAGTCGGTCCTGGGCGCTCTTCTTGATGCTCCGCGCCTTGTCGAGCTCGCTCATGATGGTCTTCTTGCGCTTGCGCAGCGCTTCGGCCACCGGCTTTCGCCCGAAGCGGGCGAACAAGAACAGTAGGACACCCAGGTTGATGATGTTGGCCAGCAGGGGAATTGGCTGGTTGCGGGCATCACAATGGTCGTCGTGGTTCTCGTAGCGCCACATATAAGGTGTGAGCTGCCACTTCCACCAGGCCCAGTCGAAGGTGCCTTGGCGCTTCGGGGCCGGCACGGCCTTGTCGTTGTTCACGCCGAGCCAGCCGTGCACGAGGTTGATCTCCGTGGGCCGATCGGTCATGCCGCGGCCGATGCAGTAGCCGTGCTCGTCCTTGGCGTGCTTTTTCTTCGGGTGGCCTTTTTGGGGCTCTGCCTTGCCGTGCTTGGCTGGCTTGCCCTTGCCAGAGGGGAGGCGGTCCCGGAGCCGCTTCAGGACTTCGTCGGAGGGTCGGTGTGCTGGGGGCCGGCCCAAGGGGCGAGGCGGCACCGGTGCGGCCACCCTGGGGGGGGGCTTGGATGGCTGGTCGGCACCGCCGCTGGGCTGGGGAGGCTTCGGTGCTGGCGGCAAGGCCGCTGGCGGCTTGGGCGCCGGCGGCTTGGCAACTGGTGGCTTGGGCGGCGGCGGCTTGGGTGTCGGCGGCTTGGGCTGAACCTTTGGCGGCGGGGCCGGCGGCTCGTCTGGGTAGTCGTCAGGCTGCGCACTAGCGCTCCGGGCGACGAAGACGGCGCCGAGGGCGGCGGCCCAGATCAGTGGGCGACGGGATGGTGAAAAGAAGCTGAGTCGGAGGGTCATCATCGCACCTCCCGTCCCAGCACGCGGCTGGCGATTTCAGACGCCAGCTGGCCCTGTTGCTCGCCGAGGTCTTTGCGGATCCGTTCGACCTCCGTTGCAATCTCGATGGTGCCGGTCTTCAATTTTTCGGCCACCTTGGCCCGTGCTGAGTCCATCAGCTCGGACTCGGCCTTCTTCACCTTGCTGCGTACCTTCTCGCGGTCGACGGCAGCCTCCCGGCGGACCCCTTCGAGCTTGCCTTCGAAGTCCTGTTTGAGGGTGATGGCTTGCTCGTCCATTTCCCGGGCACCTTCGATGGCGCCGCGCGTTCGGCGCTCACGCTCATCGAAGACCTTGAGCAGCGGGTCGAGGACCAGGTCCTTCATCAGCACGACGAACGCCGTGAACAGAAGGAAGTGGGCAACAAACGTCAGATCCAAGTCGACGGTTACCGCACCGGAGGCAAAGAGTGGGTTGTTCAGGGCAGGTTGCATGGCCATGGATTCGATCCGATCCGCGCGCGCCCTAACATGGGGCTCGACACGGGGGAAGGTTGCACGGGAACGGAGATGGCACGACGCCGAACTTATCCATGATTATGACTAGTTGGCGCCATGTCGATTTTCATCCTCTGCGGCCGTCCCGGCTGGCCGGAGCAGGGTGGGCTACCCAGCCGTCCAGTTCTCCAGACGGAGGTCGTAGCGCTCGAAATCTTGGGCTCGGCGGGTGACCAGGGTGAAGTCGCGGCTGGCGGCGATTGCGGCGATCATCACGTCGTCGGTCTCGCAACTCTCGGCCACGCTGGCGCGGAACTTGGCGAAGGCTTGGGCGGCGTTGAGGTCGTAAGGGGCCACGCGAATGGCGGCGGTCAGTCGCACCATGTCTTGCATCAGCCGCATTTCCCGCTCCTGGCGGGCGGCCAACAGCAGCTGGCTCACGGTGATCACACTGGTCCAACGGTCACCGGTTGGTACCTGGCTCAACCGCCGCACCAGTCCCTGGGGTGGCACGGCGCGCAGCAGCTCGAGCAGGGTGGAGGTGTCGAGGAGGTAGCTCATGGCTGGGTCTCAGCCGCGGCGGAACAGCACCGTGTGGCTCAGGTCCGACAGCTGGTCCACGAAGGCGTCGTTGTTGCAAGTGCCACACATCGACAGCAGCGGATCGTCACCGGCGGCGCCGGGATCCGGCGGGTCCAGCTTGTCCAGGTCTTCCATGGGAATGATCGCCGCTACTGGGACCTTGTCACGATAGATGATGGTGGTGGACTGGAGGCGCTCTGCCGCCTGCGCTGCCGCCCGACCGTGTTGGGACATCTGATCGACCGAGATGCCGTATTTCTGCATGACCCAACGACCGTAGAACAACGAGGGAGCGCAAGCCAGCCGGGCCGTGTGTCTCGGCAGGTCAGGCCAGCAACTCGTCGGCCCAGCGAACGGTGCGGTCCACCAGGCGGGTGAGCCCATCATGGTCGAGGCGCTCCTCTGCCCGGGGGAGCGTGTCTTGCTGCTCGAGCCAACCGATCGCCGCGGGATTGCGAAACCAGTCCTCGTCGAACTGGCCCACCAAGCGGTCTCGTTGCACGAGGGACTGCAGGGTGCCGATGAAGCACGGCCCGTCGCCTGGTCGAAGCTGGGGTAACACGCCGAGCAAGGTCGGCGGAGCGGGTCGGCTGAACAGCTGCTCTGAGACCTCGGCGAACTGCTCGGTGAGCCTCACGGTGCCGCCGGGCCAGGCGGCAGCGAGCACCACTCGGAAGGCGTCGAGCCGGAGGGAGCACAACAGCGCGCCAGCCAAGGTCCGGCGGTGGTCCTCCGCTCGGTGCCGGCCCAAGCCCAGGACGCGGTGTGCGAAGCTCAGCTCGAGCGGCAGCGCGGCAAAGAGTGCGTGTCGCCTGTGGCGTCGCGTCCCCCAGGGATGTTGGTGCAGGGCGAGCGGCATGGCGGCCGGCCGACCGACGTCGAGCACTGCCACACCTAGAAGTCCGAGGGCGCGGCAGAACGAGCTGCCACCCCAGGCTGCGGTCGTCTCGATGCGATCGAGATTCACTCTCCCGGCCAGTCCGCTGCCTGCGAAGGTCTCGGCGAGCCAGCGGGGGCGGAGCCGTGCCGGCCAGCCCTCGTCGGCCTCTCGTCCGATTGCCCTGTGGAGCCCTTCGACCCAACCGGGGTGTTGTCGCTGTCGAGCGGCGTCTTCGGTTCGTCTCAGCAGCTCAGCAGCGGCTGCGCCCACCTGGTCTGAGCTCGCCTCGGCGACGCGGAGCAGGCCGGCACCATCCCCGTCGGTACGCCGTTGCAGGGCCCGCAGGTGGGCTGCACTCAGCGCTCCGGCAAGCTCAGCGAAGCTCGCTCCATGGACGCTGCGCTGGCGGCGTTGCGGCGCTGCCAACAGCAAGGCCCGCAGCTGGTGGGCTGACCGGCGGCCACTGTGATGAGATGTCGGTCGGGGTTCGTGCCAAAGGCGGGCTAGGGAGAGCCGGTCCGCCCAGGCCTGTCGTTCGCTAGCGAGCGCGTCCAGCCAAGGGGCGAGGGCGCGAGCGTCGGGAGCGGGGTGGGACGTGAGCTCGGCGCGACGCTCCGCTTCGACGAGTCGCTGACTGATGGGGTTGGCGATTTCAGTGGTCGGCTGAAGACGCAGCGTCCCGCAGGCCTGGCGAAAGCTCGCCAGGGCATGGCGTAACTCGGTGTCCAGGCGGCTGGTGTCGAACATCATGGTGGGCGCTGGCCGGTCAGTCGGCTCCGCACCTCGTCAGGTGTCGCGCCTCAGTAGTTCTGAATGGGGAGGCCCAACGATTCTAAGAAGAACGAGAAGCCCACGACGATGGTGGTCGCCGAGGGGCCCACTAGGGTGCGGCGCACGGCAGCGTCTACGGCGAAACGTGGGTCGACGTAGCCGGCACCTCCACAGAGCGCATGAGATTGCGATTGGCCACTGCCCGCGAGCATGTCGAATCGGTACCCAAGGCGGATCGGTACTGCGTCAGCAACCAGCAACTCGCCTCCAGCCATCACCCGGGGGTTCAGTTCCAGGTAGGAGTTGAAGTCCGCCACGCCGTCGACCTCGATGGCGAAGTCGTCGGTTCGGTACCCCACCCCGCCACCGAGCATGGTGGGCAGCAGCCCGTTGTCCGGGTAGCTCAGGTTGTGGCCTGCAATGGATATGTGCAGTCCCTCGGTGGCGGCGATGGTCAGTCCGGCATCGAAGGTTATGGTATTGATCAGCGCCTCTCGGCCACTCGGGGCATCGTCTGGATCGAAGAGGCCACCGGAGGTGCGACTGTCGCCGAGCGGGCCCAGTCCCTCCTGGTCCAACATCAGGTACCGGCCCGACACGCCTAGGTGGACCGAATCAGAAATGGCGAAGGCCAAGGGGATGCGCAGATCGAGGTGAGAGCGGTCGATGCCGTCCGGATCCATGAAGCCGCCGATGACCGCCACCCCGCCGGAGAAGCGCCGGGTGGAGTCGATGATGACGCCGCCATAGTTCTGTCGTGCTGCCTCAGGGGTGAACTGGGCCAGCGCCTGGATGTGGTAGGCCCGACTCAACCCCATGTTTGCCGCATTGAGAAACGGTGCTGTCGTGCCCGCGCCGAGCGCCCGCAGGGCACCGCCCATCCCAGCGCTACGGGGCGTGTCGGTCTCGCCGTAGTTGTAGGCGAACTGGGGCGGGAGCTCGCTCGGCTCCGCGCTGGCGTTCGGTGGCGCGGCCAACAACGCAGTGCAGCACAAACCCACCGCGCCGAGGATGCGCGCCGCTCTCACAGAAACCCTCTTGGGCATGGGACCTTTCAAGCCGGCGTCCGGCTACCCCCCGCGAGGCTGCAGACCTCAAGGCTGGGACTGAAGCCCAGTATCGCTGTTGTCGTCGATCGGCCAAGTTATCGCCGATTGCAGCAGCTGCCGGCACCAGCGCTAGCCGCTGCTAGAGGGTGCGAGGGGCGAGTCCAGGGCGTCGGCGTCGGGCCCGCACAGATGCTGCAGCGTGTCAACCGGACGCCAGCAGATAGTGGAACTGCTGTAAAATAAGGGCTTTGCAGAGGCTTGACA
>JAUVCD010000053.1 GCA_030590865.1 Myxococcales bacterium
CGCCGTTGTCCGTGTCGGCGAGCAGCGGATTGGTGGTGGTGGTCCCGGCATCGCCATCGGGGACGCAGTGGTTCTCCTGCAGGTCCGTGTCTGCGTGGCTGCAGTCGTTGCCCATCTCGGTGCCGTCGAACAGGCCATCACCATCGCTGTCCGGATCGAGGGCGTTGATGAGGCCATCGCCATCTGCGTCGTCGCTCGGGTTGGCCTCGTCGCCGTCGAGCACGCCGTCGTTGTCGCTGTCCGCGTCGTTGGGATCGGTGCCCAGGGCCAACTCGAGGGCGTCGCTCAGCCCATCGCCGTCGCTGTCGGTGACCTGACCGTCGTCATTCGGCTCGTTGGGGTTGTCCTCCCCAGAGTCAATCATTCCATTGAGGTTCGGGTCCTCGGAGCCGTCGCTGACACCGCCATCGTCGGTGTCCCACTTGAGCGGAGAGGTCGTCGTTGTGCCGCTGTCGGCGTCGGGAATGCAGTGGACCGGCGGTCCCAGATCGGTGGCCGGATCCGAGCAGTCGTTGCCCACCTCGGTTCCATCGAACAAGCCGTCGTTGTCGCTGTCCACGTCGAGCACGTTGATCAGGCCATCGCCGTCGGTGTCGTCGCTGGGATTGGCTTCGTCGCCGTCCAGCACGCCGTCGTCATCCGTGTCGGCGTCGTTGGGATCGGAGCCCAAGAATGCCTCCAGGGCATCGCTCAACCCGTCACCATCGGTGTCGGTCATCGTGTCGTCCCCGGGGACGTTGGGATCGCCTTCTCCGGTATCGATGACGCCGTCGAGGTTGGCGTCCTCCGAGCCGTCGCTGACCCCACCGCCGTCGGTGTCGGCATTCAGGGGGTCAGTGGTCGTCTGACCAGAGTCGCCATCAGGCACGCAGTGGCCGGCCTGAACGTCCGTGGCCGCGTCGCTACAGTCGAAGCCAAGCTCGGTCCCATCGAAGAGACCGTCGTTGTCGCTGTCCGGATCGAGGGCATTGATCAAGCCGTCACCGTCAGTGTCGGTGTTCCAGTCGGCCTCGTCTCCGTCTAGGGCCCCATCGTCATCGCTGTCGGCGTCGTTCGGATCGGTCCCGTAGGCCAGCTCTTCGGCGTCAGTCAGCCCGTCGCCATCGCTGTCGTCCCCCTGGTCGCAAATGCCGTCGTTGTCGAAATCCGGACCGTCGTTGGCTGGATCGGAGGTGCCGGTGAGACAGTCCTCGCAGCCGTCGTTGTCCGTGTCGCCGCAGAGGTAGGGGTTGAGCGGATCGCTGTCCTGGCCGTCGATGACGCCGTCGTTGTCATCGTCCGGATCGCCAGAGTCGCAGAGGCCATCGCCGTCGGTGTCGGTACCGTCGTTGCCTGGGTCGAAGGTGCCGGTGAGGCAGTCCTCGCAGCCGTCGTTGTCCGTGTCGGCGCAAAGGTAGGGGTCGAGCGGATCGCTGTCCTGGCTGTCGATGACGCCGTCGTTGTCGTCGTCTGGATCGCCGAGATCGCAGAGGCCATCGCCATCGGTGTCGGTACCGTCGTTGGCTGGGTCGAAGGTGCCGGTGAGGCAGTCCTCGCAGCCGTCGTTGTCCGTGTCGGCGCAAAGGTAGGGGTCGAGCGGATCGCTGTCCTGGCTGTCGATGACGCCGTCGTTGTCGTCGTCTGGATCGCCGAGGTCGCAGAGGCCATCGCCGTCGGTGTCGGTGCCGTCGTTGGCTGGATCGAAGGTGCCGGTCGAGCAGTCGTCGCAGCCGTCGTTGTCCGTGTCCGCACAGACGTTCGGGTTGAGCGGATCGCTGTCCTGACCGTCGATCACGCCATCGTTGTCATCGTCTGGGTCGCCAAGATCACAGAGCCCATCGCCGTCGGTGTCGGTGCCGTCGTTGGCCGGATCGAAGGTGCCTGTCGAGCAGTCGTCACAGCCGTCGTTGTCCGTGTCCAGGCAGACCAAGGGGTTGTTGGGATCGCTGTCTTGGTTGTTTGGCACCCCGTCACCGTCGCTGTCGGTCAGGTCGTTGAGGGTGATCGGGTCAGAGCCTGAGCCGGGCAGCTCACCGGGCGCCGGGGTGTTGGGTGAGCTCACCAGATCGACGGTGATCGAGCGAGCGTTGCTCGAGGTCCCCGCCCAGAACACCAGCGGATCGTTCATCCCGATGCCCGCCGCGGTCAGGTAGGCCAGCGGAATGGAAAAGTCGAGGAAGTAGTCGGGAGTGCTGTTGAAGGAGGAAGGTGCCAGTACGACCCGCCCGTTGCCACCCGGCGCGGTGACCCACGGATCGCCAGGAGGGTTGAGGAGCGTCTCGGCCATGTCGCTCGGATCGCCGACCCCTGTCTTGGTGGTGTTCTCGGCGAATTCGATGACGTCGCTGATGCCGTTGACCATCAGCGAGAACTCGTAGTCAGCGAAGTTGTTGTCCGTGTCGATCAACAGCCCCCAACCATAGGACCGCAGGTTGCCCGGACTCTGCTCGGGGTTTTCGTCGATCCGCAGTCGCAGGAAGAAGTCGATGCCGTCGGTGTAGAGGTAGACGGCTGGCTCGGTGGCCGAGCCGACGATCTCCCGCCCGTTATTCTGCCCGTCTGTTGAGGGGTCCCCCATGCCCAGGCCTGCTTGGGTGAGCGGGATCCAGCCGCTATCAGGCGGGAAGGTCGCCGCAAAGGCGACCACGAACAGGGTTAGCGTTGCGAGCAGTGTTGCGAAACCGACCAAGCGTTTCATTTGAGTCCCTCGACAGATGGCCGCTGCCCCCATAGGAGCAGAAGCGTCAAGCAAGTCGCGCCTCGGCGACAAACAGGTAGGTTAACCGAGCTGACGGCGTTCGGGTAGGGGCTGTGCAATCCGGCGCTCAGCGGCCTGCCGCAAAGATCCCTTGCCAACGCTGGCGCAGCACGGTCAGAGCATCAGCGAGGGAGATCACCTCGAAACGATCGTCGTCCCGCTCTCGGATCAGCTCGAGCCGGGCCAGTTTGGCTATCGCGTCGTCCACCTCGAAGTCGACATCGATTTCAAAGCGTTGCGCGAGCCAGCCCTCAATTTGTTCGTCCAGCTCGTCGGCGGTCTGTCCCGGTGCGAGCCGCAGGAAGTAGTAGGCGAGCAGGGCCTCTTTGCACTCCTCTTCTTCGGCTTCGTCGATCAATCGCATGAGCACGCCGTCGTTGTTGTCCGTGTTCCGGAAATAGAGGTTCTCGGACACCATCTTCAGGAAGAGGAGCTTGCGGCTCTTGAACTTGTCCCATTGTCGGAACAAGAACAGGCCGAGGCCAACCAGCCCGCCGAGGCCAGCGACGATGGAGGTCAGGTTCACTTCCCCGCGCTCGAGGCCGAACAGGATGGCGAGGCCCAACAGCGCTGGAGCGAGCTTGACGAGCACCGGCACGCCGCCCACTACGGCGGGCACTCCGATGACCAGCTTGTCGAGCAGTCGCATTTTGAGGCGCGTGTTGGGGAACAACATTTCCAAGTCTGCCTTGGGGATGTTGCGGAACAGCTTGAGGATGGTGGTGCCCGGTTCGCCGTGCAGCTCTTTGCGCTGCTTGGGAAGGAGCGCTTCGGTGGGCTTGAAGCGTAAGAACAGACACACCCGATCATAGGTCAGCACCTCGATGGTGTGCTTGCGTAGCCCCAGCCACTTGCGTACGACGCCCTTGCGCAAGGCTTCGCCTCGGGCGTAGACGACGTAGTCGTCGAATACCTGAAAATCGATGGCCACGCTGATGGGAAAGAGTGACTGTTCCTTCAGCGCGTAGTCGAGGTCCGCTGCCGTCAGACGCCGATAGTTGCCCCGCTCGAGGGTCGCGGCGAGGGTGCGCCGCACGCGCCGGGCGAGGGTCGCTCGCTCTTCGGCCGAGGGTTGAGTCCGGTGGCGGGCCGGGGCGCCCTGCGTTTGGGTGAGCTGTGGCTCGTCGTGATCTGGATTGATGGGATCGTAGGCGGCCTTGAGCTCTTCGAGCCGGCTGTGGAACTCGTGGTGGTAGTGAGCGGCCAGCAGCTCGGCCAGCTCCGCGAAGGCTTTGGGGGGGGCGGCGCCCACACTCGCCGGCTCGAGATCCGCGACCAGCGCCGTGACCAGGTCTCGGCGGCTGACGGGGATGTCGTGGAATCGGCGGGCGGGCATGGGACGTGGGGCCGGCTAGTCTTGTCTCACGGATTGCTGCTCGCGGCAGCCGTCGCCGAGGATGGTGGAGTCAGGCCTACGCCGAAGCGCTCACCGCCATCGGCCAGGAAAGCGGCCAGATCAGTCTTTGCATCTGTGAGCTTCGGATGATGATTGAACGTGTAGCACTGCACCCGGCGTTCGAGGAACGACTTGTCCCAGGGCAGGTGAGGGCCAATCCCGTCGAGCGCTTTGGAGCACAATCGGCCATCGACGTATTGGATGCCCAAGTCGAGCAGTAGGTCGAGTCGCAGATAGTCCAAGTTGTGCACCGCTAGCTTGGTCCAGAGCAGCGCTTCAGCCTCGCCTCGCAGCCCCTCCTCGCTCCGGGCGATCTCGAAAATGAGCTGCATTCCTGCAGCCATCAGATGGCTGTTGGGCCAGGGGTTGGTTTGGTAGGCCGTGAAGGCTCGCTGGAGCAGGGGCCAGGCTTGCAACGGCTCGTGCAGCGCCCAGTGCAGCCGTGCGCGGACGACGTCGGCTTCGATGGATTGATGTTCGGCCAGCTTCTCGATGAGCGGCTCGGCGGTGTCCTTTTTGCCCAGCACCGCATAGGCATCGGCGAGCACCAGCAGCTCTACGGCATTGCCTGGTGGACGCTGCTGGGCCTCCCATTCTCGGACTACGGTCTTGTGGCGGTCCCGCAACCACGCGGCTTGCGCCCGATGGCGGTGTTTCTGACCGGTCGTGACGGTGAGGTGTTTGGGCAGCCGCGGTCGCGAGCCCTCGGCCAAATGCATGGAGATCGCCTCGTCGGTGACGTGCTGCCAATCCACCTGGTTCGCCCCTTTGCCCGCAAAAACCGGTCGCGCCTCACGGCGATCCGCCGCCGTTCGTTGCAGCTCATCGATGGAAAAGTCGGGTGGCCGACCCAGGGCACGGGCGATGGCGAACTCGAGCAAGTTGCGATCGTCGGTGTTGACGCCGGTCGCGCCCTGTCGCTCGGCGATGGCTCGGGCCAGCGAGGGGCGGGCGATGAAGCGGGCGAGCACCCCTTCGGCCCTGTGGACCCGCCAGGCGGCCATTAAGGCATCGGTGTAGGGCTGTCTCGCGACCCGTTCGGTCAGCTGATCGAAGTCGATGGGCTCGTCGGTGTCGCGACCCATCAAGACCAGATCGCTGTACTTGGTGCGCCACGACTCGACATAAGGGAACACCGAGGCCAGGGTGGCGTAGACGGTGCGGACCGACTCGCTGTCGATCTCATAGGCCTGCACCCACTGTACGAACATGCCGCCTGGCTCGAGCCGCTCGTGGGCCGCCTGATAGAACTCACGGGTGAACAGGCTGGCAATGCCGGCACGGTAGGGATTCGACGGTTCGGAGAAGATCAGGTCGTACCGTTGCTGCGTGGTGAGCAAGACCTCCCGCGCGTCGGCGATGATGACCTTGACCTTGTCGTTGTCGAGCACCCCGTGGTTGACCGGCGCACAGACCCGGGCGACGTGGACCATGGCCGGCTCGAGCTCGACGACGTCGACTCGCTCCAGGTCAGGGAGTGCGCCCAGCCATCCAGCGGTACTGCCTGTCCCGAGCCCGATCACCATAGCGTTCTTGACTGGGCCGCGATGCAGCAAGGCACCGAGCAATCCACCCATGACCTGGGTGCCGGCGTCGAGCACCGCCGCTCCGTCGCTCTTGCCGTTCACCAGGAACGAGGTGTCATTCAACGTGTAGAGCGCGAGGGTGCTCTCCCGGCCATCGACCTCCCAGGTAATGGCTCGGCGCCGCTCGTGCATCTGCCGTTTCAGAGCGTTGCGCGTGCCGTTGTGACCCCAGTCGTCCACCCGACCAGCCCCGATGGGTGAGTGGCGCCACACCGCTGTCGGCCCTACGGCAAGCTGGATCAGCAGAATCGAGGCGACCAAGGCGGCGAGTGGCAAGACGCCTTGGGCCAGGCTCGGTCGGGCCCGGTGGTGGATCACCAGCGCGAGTGCGCCGAGGACGACTAGCAGCCACACCGCCAGCTTCCAGGCGCCCAGGGCTCCCAGCCCGGGCAAGAGGAGGAAGCCACCGGCGAGGGAGCCGAGGATGGCGCCGAGGGTGTTGAATGCGTAGGCCAGGCCGACGTGGCGTCCTAGGGACCGCTTCGCCCGGCCCAGCAGGGCGATGAGCAATGGGAACTGGTAGCCCGCAACGAGTGCGGCCGGCAGCACCACCAGCGACGCAATCAGGGTCCAGGCAACTAGGTGACCCACCAGGCCGATGGACCCCAGGGTGCGTAGAAAAACGGCCAGCAGTGCGATGCGGTCGCCTAGGGCGTAGGGGATCGCCAAGCAGAGTGCCTCGAGGCCACAGCTCAGGGCGAAGAGCCCGATCCCCGGCCGGTGTTTGGCGCTCCGTAGCGTGTAGCCCAACCCACCGCCGCCGATGCCGAGCAGGGCCACCGCCAGAATCAGCCCAAAGGTGTAGGACGATCCGCCCAGCAGCGGGCTCAGCACCCGATACCAGACCAGCTCCATTTGCAGGAAGACGAAGCCGACAGTTGCAGCAGCGAAGAGCACAAAGGCTGTGTTGGGCTGACCCGCACCAGGTTCTGGCTGGCCGACGTTGCTGCGCTCTTGGGTTCGAACGGTGGCGGCGGTGGGCTGCTTGGTCCGGCTCCTAGCCCTGTCTGGCCGTGCCTTCGGCGCCTGTGTCTCGGCGGTGTAGCGACGATCCAGCCACCAGGCGCCCAGCGCAACCAGCAGATTAGCTGCGCAGCCCAGCCACAAGGTCTGACGGGTGCCATAGCTCTCGATCAGCACGAAGGTGGCAAGCGCTGCGCCGGTGACCGCTCCGAGGGTGTTGATGCCATAGAGCAAGGCAGTGCTTCGACGGGCCACGTCGCCCGGTACAATGGCGGCTCGTGCTGCTGCCGGCAGCGTGCCTCCCATCAGGAACGTTGGGGTCAGTAGGACCAGGGCGCTCAGCACCAGCCGCACTACCGTTCCCAGCCCTATGCCTAGGGCCGTCGTGCCTCCCATCGCGACATAAGCCGCCCGGACGACGAGCAACAATGCCGGCGTGACCGCCGCGCTGATTGCGATTCCGCCTTCGAGGCGGGCATAGAGCCGCAAGGGGCGAGCGACGCGGTCGCTACGCTTGCCCAGCAATAACGAGCCTGCGCCGAGCCCACCCATGAATACGGCGAGCACGGCGGCGGAGGCATGGGTGGAGGCGCCGAAGACCAGCCTCAGCTCGCGGAGCCAGGCCATCTGATAGATGAGTGCGCACAGGCCCGACAGGAACAGCAGCGCGGCGATAGGGCGGGCGCGGGGAGGCATTGGGGCCATCATAATGGCCTCCCGAGTCAGAACCCAGTTGGCGGACGCCGCCGACCCGCCCTGGGCTAGGCAGGTGGCGCGCCGGTGACGGTCGGTCCGCAGCCGCTGGCTGCCCGGTCGGCCCCCTTACTGGATGCCGACGTGGAGGGTGAAGGGGCCCTCGTCCGTTGCCGTGGCCCCATCGACGACGATGTAATAGGTGCCGTCGGCCAGTGCGGCGTAGTTGAGATGCTCGACCGCGCCGACGTCACCCACGTCGGAGCAACCGTCGGTGTCGGTGCCGTCCTCGGCGACCTCGGTGGCCGGGTTGCACGCCGCTAGCATCAGCCGCAGAATCGGGTCCCAACCTGGGCCGGTGACCGTGATCTCGACGGTGGACGGGCCGTTTTCCAGAAACAACTCGAAGACCCGGTCGGGGCCTTGGCCGATGTCCGTTTGGCCATCACAGTCCGCAGCGGTCACGAGGCTGGCGCCACTGGTGGACCAGCTCAGATCGGTCACCCAGCCGGTGCCGTCGGGCTGGAGATTCAGATCGGCCGGTGCGCTGCACTTGCCCTCGATGATGCAGGTTGACGAACAGCCGTCGTTGTTGGTGATGTTGTTGTCGTCGCATTCCTCGCCGGCGACAGCATTGGTGGTCCCGTCGCCACATAGCTGGGCGGTGCAGTCGGCGTCGCAGGTGGCCGACTCGCTGCCATCGTCACATTCTTCGCCGGCCGTCGTGTTGAGCGTTCCGTCGAGGCACTCGGCGACCGTGCAGTCATCGTTGCAGGTTGCCGACTCGCCGCTATCGTCGCATTCCTCGGGGTCTACGACGTCGCCGTCGCCGCAGCCCTCGGAGCCGCCGTCGCCGCCGGTTCCGGAGGAGGAGGACGAGGAGGAGCTGGTGCTGCTCGGGTCGGTCTCCACTGGGTCCTCACCCATGTTGACTACCGAACAGGCAGCCGCGGCAATGATGGCCACGATGTAGATTGGAAAAAGGGAGGAAGCAGATCTCAGGCCCATAGTGTCGATCTCCCGCGTCGTGCAGCTAGCCCCAGTGTATCGCACTGAGCACTCAGTGGTTCAAGAACACCACCAAAGGCACCTGGCTCAGCGGATGCGGGACAGCGCTCTGTCTGGGGGGAGCCCCTGGCCTCCAGGTCAGTCAGTCAGAGCTCCCGAGCTTCCTGCAGAGGCTGCATTCCAGATCATCGAAGTGTTTGGCCGGCACCTCGCTCAGGGCGCGCCGCAGCTGCCCGACAATGTCATCGAGGCCGGCGCCAGCGCCGCTGGTGGCATCGTCCACCGCCTGCTCGACCGTGGCTTCGGCGGGCTTGCCGCCGAGGGTTGTGAAGCGGGCACGGAGCTTACGAGACAGTCGTCGCAGGGCGTCGTGGGATCGCGAAAACCCGGCTCGCAATGCCGCTGTGACTGGCGAGCTCGCCATCGGGACTGCCGCCATGACGTCATCAATGGCTTGCCGCACGGCAGTGGCCGAGTGGGGCCCATCCGGGGCACAGAGGCCGCGGGCAAAGGCCCGATCCATAAGAAATCCGCGGTGGTAGCAGCCGCTGGCCACTTCGGCGATCTTGTTGCCTGCGAGCACCATGAGCGTCTTGCGCAGCACATGTCTCAACGGGGTGAGCACCAGGCCCTTGACGAGGCTTCCAGCGACGTTGCCGGGCTGGTCATCCGCTAGCCGCGCAAGCTCTGCTGGCTGGAGCAGCAGATCGTAGCGCTGGGCGAGCAACCGAGCCATCCGTCGCTGGAGGCGGTTTCTGGCCATCTCGTCGACGAAGGGCAGCGGAACGAGCGGCGTGAGGGCGACCAGCGCCGTGTGCGTCAAGATCGTTCGGTCCCGACCAGGGGGCGGAGTTTTGGGTGTCGCGCACGTCACTGCTGCAACCGAGAGCATACCGCGCTACATTGATGGTCCATCGTCATGAACGCCAGCCGGATGGATCACCAACGATCCAGATGGCCGGGATCCATTGAAGGTGAATGTAGGTCCCATGCCTACGTAATCGTTGCCTTGTCCATTCGGTCCGCAACTTGCAATTACGCGCGTATCTTAAGGGAAGCGGTCCTGGGTAGGAGTGAGACGCTCATGAAAATTGCACAGACTTTGGTCGCCGTTCTGGTCCCGCTGTCGCTCGGCGGTTGCACTGTTTACGAGGATGCGCCCCTCGACCCCGGTGATGGTCCGGGAACGACGCCCTGGAACCACGACGAGAACGTCGTCTGTGCGACCACTGACGAGTGCGGTGACGGCGAGGTCTGTGAAGACGCCGTGTGTCAGATGGCCCGCTGTGCCGAGCCCTATACGTCCCAACCGCCGATGGGCGCGAACCGCTACTTCGGCACCGACGGCGAGCTGGCCATCATCAGTGACAACACTTGGATCGATGCCTTCGAAGGCGATGGTGGCGACTATGTGAACTCGTGGGATCTGTCCGGCGAAGGCGCCCAGATCGTGGACGTTGCAGGCGGCAATCTGACCGGCCAGCGGCCCCACTCCACCGCCGTGGCCATCGAGTTCTCCGACACGATCAAGATGCATGGCCCTGGTGGAGTCACCGAGCTCAACATCGGTATCTGGCCAACGGCCATCGCCGCTGGCGACGTGGACGCTGATGGTATCGACGAGCTGGTGGCTCTCTCTGCCGGTGGCGAGATTTCGATCTGCAACGTCGAGCTCGGCCAGTGCACCGGCGCCACGATTCAGGGCGTGCAAGGCAAAGACGTGGCCGTTGGCGACGTCGATGGCGACGGTTTTGAAGAGCCGATTTTCCTCCTCGACAACGGCGGGGAGACCGAGCTCATCGTTTGGAATACCGACGCCGAGCAGACCGGCCAGGACGAGACCGTCGGCTGGCAGTTCAACTTCCCGGTCGGTTCTTTCGGCGCCGGCGATCTGGACGGCGACGGCGTGGCCGAGGTGGTGGCCCTCGAGGACGGCGGCTGGTGGGGCTGGTCGGACGACAAGCTGCACATCTTCTCGCCTGCCAGCGAGCAGTTCATCGTCTCCCAGGACGTCTACGGCCACACGCTCGACGTCGCGGTGGGCGACCGCAACTCGGACGAGGTGGACGAGATCGCCATCTTGCGAGAGGACCACAAGTTCGAGCTGCTCAAGCTCAGCACCGACAACACGCTGTCGAATCTCGGCAGCTGGGACATCACCGTCGGGGACACCGCCCAGCGCATCAGCATGCTGGACTGGGACGGTGACACCGCCTCTGGAAGGCTGGTCAACGCCGAGCCCGAGCTCATCGCCGGCAAGGCCATCCCCATCGCTGCGCTGATGTTCCCGCCCTTCCCCAACAAGGTTGCCGTGGGCGCCCTGAGCGCCTCCATCACTCTGGGCGACGTCGAGTCGATCGACGAGACCATGACCGACACCCTCTCGCTAGGCGTTGGTCTGGGTCTCAGCTTCGGCGCCGAGACCCCGATTTTCAAGGCCAAGATCGGCGGCTATCTCAACAAGAACTTCTCGGTCACTCAGCAGGTCACCAAGTCCTATCAGGTCGGCGCGCGCTACTGGATTCTGGCGCAGCCAGAGTTGCACGGAACCGCTTACGCCCCGGTGATCATGTCCTGTGGCTGCTACCACCGCTATCAGTACGTGACCGAGGATCCGGCGGGTACCATCGGCGGCAGTGGGCAATTGGTCGACATCTTCGTGCCCGTGGGTGGCCAGACCCAGTTGTGGTCCTCCAAGCGCTACAACGCCATGGCCGAGGCCACCGGTACGCTGCCGAAGATCGAGGTCCCCATTCGGGTGGGCGAAGTCTCCTCTTACCCCACCACGTTGCAGACCCTCGATGGCGCACCTATCCCCGCGGAGGATCTGCTGTTCCCCTTTACGCCGACCTACCAGATCAGCGACGTCGGTTTCGTCAGCTTCTGGCTGAGCGTGGGTGATTCGGAGACCAACGCGGTGGCCGAGACGACCACCATTGGCGTCAAGGGCTCGCTCGGCGCTGGCGGTGTGACGGTCGATACGGACGTCAACATCGGCGTGACCCAGGGCTACTCAATTCGGGTCGGCAAGAGCAACCTCTTCGCCGGCAGCGTGCCGCCGGTGCCCGACAATCCGGAGACGCCGGGGGACGAGTACCTGGAGCACCGCTACAGTTTCACGCCGGTGGTCTACAAGCAGCACTACCTCGACAACGCTGGCGAGGACGCTGCTTTCTACGTGATGCACTTCGCGGTAGGACAGTAGGGTGACCACCCAGTCGGGAGCCGGCCGCCCGGGGCGGCTGTGGCGAGCTGCTGCCAGCCTTGCCTTGGCCGGTGCAATGGTGAGCTCGGTGACCGGTTGCGTCGAGCCGCTGGCGCCGGGGGAGTTTGGCAGCTTTCGCTACGTCGAAGACTTTCGGGGCGCGCCGCCTGCACTCGCACTGTTGCCTCCCATCAGCGACCGGGACGGCAATGCCTACGTGTTGTGGAACGGTTTCGAGGACTTTGGGACGGTGAAGCTCCACGTGGGTCACGCGGGTGGTGGCTGGACGGGTAGTTGCGAGCTTGCCCCGTCGGGCATCGTTACCGGCGAGGCCCGGGGCATTCATGGGTTCGTTGGTCGCGGGCAAGGCCGGGCCTGGTTCTGGGTCGGTGAGCGGCTGGTGGGAGCTGCTGGCCGCACCGGAGGCTGTGTCTCGGTGCTCGAGACGGACCCGTCCTCTGGCGCCGATCTGGGGTTCTTGGCGGTCGTGCCGTGGATCCGTGAGACGCCATCGACAACGACCACCATCGGCTGGATCATCAGCGCGACTGACGCGGTCCCTTATCAAGTCGTGGTCGATCTCAACACCAGGAAGTACACCACTCTCGAGAAGTTCAAGCCTGGGGGAGCCACCGACATCGCCGTGCTCGGCGTGGGCGCCAACCTGGACGAGGAGGAGGGCGTCGTGCTGGTCCGCTACACCGATGGTGGCAGCGTCTATACCCAGGCGCGCTTCATGGATCGTGACGGCGTGACCACTGACAGGGTGGGGATTGGTGGGTTCGAGACGCTGCCTGCCTATGGCATGGTCGGCCATCTCCAGGCGAGCGACGCTGGCCTCTATGCGGGGCTCGACGAGGAGGGGCAGCTGGTGGTCTTCGATCACTCGGGGGGCGCACGTATGGGCGTTGGCGGCATGACGCCGGTCGGGGTGCATCGCTGGGAGGGCGAGCTCTACGTGGTGGGAGAGGCTAGCGGTAGGCCGAAGATCGCTCACATCGACGACGATGGCGATCTAGGCAAAGTCCGAACCTGGGATGCCAGCGAGGAAGCCGCAGATGCCCTCAAGGACAGGATCGAGGTGATCGATGATCGGTCCTTGCCCAGCACCCTGACGAGCTGGAAGTCGTCTCGGACGGCGATAGGCGCTCATCCCTTCGTGCATGGCAAGAGCTTGGACCATTATGCGGATGGAACGACCACCTGGCTGATTGCCGGTCCTGGGTACTCCACCGCGGGCAGTGACGTGACGGCGGTCGCCTATGCGCCGGTGGGCATTGTCTACGAGTGAGCTTGACTGAGATGCCGCAACGGGCGCGTGTTTTTTTGCTGGTGGTCGCGGCGCTGTTGGTTGCGCCGACGGCGGTGGCCCAGCCTGACGACGAAGCGGAAAAGGCCGAAGCGGGGGAGACCGATTCGGACGAGGCCAGCGACCAAGCCACGGACGATGAGGACGAAGACGGGGCGGACGACCAGGACACGGCTGAGCCCACGACTGCCGATGAGGCTGAGCCGGAAGCGAAAGAGGCTGACGCGACGGGCAAAGTCGCTGACGCGGCCGCTGCGGGCGAAGCCAAAGGGGACACCCAACCAGCCGCCGAGACCGAATTCCCGCGAGTCGATTTGGGGGGCCACGTGCGTGCCGGATTCGGTTTGCGGGTGCGACCTGAAGCGTTGCCCAGGGACGAGCTCGACTACGGATTTTTCGGCGTTGCAGGCTTGGCGATCGATGCTTGGCCCTTCGCGATGTGGCGCGCCAAGCTGCACCTCGAGTTCAACCCCGACGCGCTTTCCTCGGTCACCGGCATCGAGCTGTTCGACGTGGAAGGTGACGGCGAAGTCGACGGTGCAGTGACGACCACCGAGATCTCCGATGGCTTGTCCATCCAGGAGGCTACCGCGGCCTTCGTCCCCTCCGAGATGTTTCAGGTGAAGGCAGGCGTCACCCGCATCCCCTTCTCGCTGCAAGCACAGAGCAAGAACACCGAGCTGATGTTCCCGACTCGCTCTCATCCGAATGAGAAGTTCTTGAGCGGTGCCGATATTGGCGCCATTGCTCGGGGTGACTTCGCCGATGGCATCGCCGGGGTTTCGCTGGGCGTGTTCTCCGGTAACAGCTTGGGTTTGAAGGTTCCCAATGCCGTTGCGCGCGGCGTGGTGCTCGCCTTTCGAGGAGACGTCAACCCCTTCGGCCCCTACGCCTTCGGAGAGGGTGATCCCAAGCGAGGCCCCTTCCGTCTCGGGTTCGGCTTCGGCACCATGTTCCGTCCCGCGACGCTCTACGACGAGGGTACCGGTACCGAGCCGCGCTCCGCCTATGATCTCCGGCTGGCTGGGTCGCTGCGGATGGCCTTCCGGGGCGTGTCGCTGGCGGCGGAATATTTCCGGCGCCAGCAGACCGATAGCTTCTCGTCTCGGCCTGAGGTGGCCGACGGAGCCTATGCCCAGCTCGCCTGGTTCATCCTGCTGGCGGACCGTTTCGGCCTGCAGCCGATGGCACGCGCTGGTTTCGTGGCCAAGGACCAGATGTTCGATCCTCGCCTGGTCGGCTACATCGACGGGGGCCTCAATTTCTACCCTGCAGCCGACGCAGACGAGCCTGACCAGGTCAAGCTCACGCTCCAATATCTCGGGGAGCGTCGCTTCACCGAAAAAGCTGAGGCTCACGGCGCTGCGCTTGCAGTGCAGCTGAAATTCTGAGGTTGGCGTATCATGGGGGAGATGCGCCTATGGGAGCCCTTCTTGGTCGTCGTCGCGATCGGCCTCTGCCTGATCCCGTCCTGTGTGGTCGAAGAAGAGACTCGGGATCGGTTCGACGATGACGACGGTGGCGGCGGCGTGACTAGCTCGTCGAGCGGGTTGGGCGGCTCGACCAGTACCAGTAGCGGGACCGGGGGGACCACCTCGACCTCCAGCTCATCGACCAGCTCATCGACCAGTTCGTCGAGCAGCGGGACCGCCTGCCCCGATCCTTACGACGAGCCTAACGATACGGAGAACACGGCCACCGACCTGGGCACCATCAGCGACTGCGACTCGAGCGGTGGTCAAGCGATCGGTGTGCTCAGCGGCGACGATGAGGACTGGTACACCTACTACGGCACTGACGGCACCTGCGTGGTCGACGCTGCCGTATCCATCGTGGCCGACGGTCAGGTCCGAGTCTGCCAGTACATCGACTGTACCGAGCTTACGTTGGACTGTCCTCAGGACACCTCGCCGGCCACCTCGCCCAACGGTCGGGCGGGCTGCTGCTCTGAGCTGCCCTTCGAGCTGGGGTTCAACTGCTCAGGGATTTGGGAAGACGCCGACGTTTACATCAGTATCGACAAACCCGGGTCATTCCCGTGTGTTAGCTACACGCTAGACTACCATTTCTAGGCGGACCGCCGGACGCGCGGTGGGGCAAAGACGGCCACCTGGCGGCACCTGGTCGGCGCGCGAGACATGGGCTTGCGATCTGGCTATACCGTCGGGTCCCCGATGGTGAAGGAGCTCGATCACATTCGGATCAAAGGCGCCTGCGAGCACAATCTGCGCGGCGTCGACGACAAGATCCCCAAGAAGAAGTTGGTCGTCTTGGCAGGCGTGTCAGGGTCGGGCAAGTCGTCGCTGGCTTTCGACACGCTCTACGCCGAGGGGCAGCGCCGTTACGTCGAGTCGCTCAGTAGCTACGCCCGTCAGTTTCTCGATCGGCTCGACAAGCCTCGCTACGACACCATCCGGGGGCTGTCGCCCACCATTTCGATCGAGCAGAAGAGCGCCAGCTCCAATCCTCGGTCGACGGTCGGTACCATCACCGAGATCGCAGACTACCTGCGGGTGCTCTACGCCCGCATCGGCATTCAGCACTGCCATCAGTGTGGTGCTCAGGTGGCAGGGCAGACGGCTCAGCAGATCGCCCACGAGCTGCTCGCCAGTGCCAAGCAAAGCGGGGCCAAGGCCCACTTGCTGATCCTCGCTCCGTTGCTGGTCAACCGCAAAGGCGAGTTCCGTGAGCTATTGGCCGAGGCGCGGCGGGAGGGCTACGTGCGCTTGCGAGTCGATGGCGCCATCGTGCGAAGCGAGGGCCTCGAGGCGCTCGACAAGCGGCGCAAACACACCGTCGAGGCCGTCGTCGATCGAGTGGCCGTGGGTGGCGGTGGGACCCGATCTCGGGTGACCGAGTCGGTTGAGGCGGCGCTTTGCAAGGGTGACGGCACCATGATCGCCGCTACCGAGGGCGGCACCGATCGCATTTTCTCCGAGACGATGGCTTGCGCACAGTGCGCTGTATCCTTTCCCGAGCTGACGCCGCAGGGTTTCTCCTTCAACAGCCCCCAGGGCATGTGCGCCGACTGCAATGGGCTGGGCACCCGCGTGGCCATCGATCCGGCCCTGGTGGTCCCAAACGACAGGTTGTCCATCGACGAGGGCGCTGTCGCCCCTTGGGGTGACGGTGTCTCCCAGAAGGTCAAATGGGCCCACGGCTTTCGCGGGCAGATCGTCAAGGGATTGGCCATCGACGTGAACCGGCCCTGGCGCAAGCTGCCCAAGCGGGATCGGGACACCTTGCTCTACGGCGCGGGGGACCGCCGGGTTCGCGTCAAGTGGGCGGGGAGCTCAGGCAGCGGCAACTTCAACGTCAAGTGGGAGGGCCTGCTGCCCCAGTTGATGCGGCGTTTCAAAGCCACCACCTCGGAGCGAATGAAGCGCTGGTACAGCCAGTACATGGGCGATTCCGCCTGTGGGACCTGCCGGGGCACTCGCTTGCGCGCCGAGAGTGCGGCGGTGCAGGTAGGCGGTCGGACCATCATCGAGGTGTCGGCCATGACCGTGGCAGAGGCCAAGCGGTTTTTCGACGGTATCGAGCTGCAGGGCGCCGCCAAGGCGATCGCTGTCGAGGTGCTCAAGGAGATCCGCGGACGCCTCGATTTTCTCGAGGCCGTCGGGTTGGCTTATCTGTCTCTCGATCGGTCTGGGCCGACCCTGTCGGGTGGCGAGTCGCAGCGCATCCGGCTGGCCAGCCAGGTCGGCTCAGATCTGACTGGGGTCATCTACATTCTCGACGAGCCCTCCATCGGCCTGCACCAGCGCGACAACCGCCGGCTGCTCGCCACCTTGATGCGGATGCGCGACATCGGCAACACGGTGGTCGTCGTCGAGCACGACGAAGAGACTATTCGTCGCGCCGACCACGTCATCGATTTTGGTCCTGGTGCCGGAGTGGCCGGGGGTCGCATCGTTCATGCCGGCACACCGAAGACCCTCCTCAAGGCTCGTGGCTCGCTCACCGGCGACTACCTGGCTGGTCGTAGGACTATTCCGATGCCCTCCAGGCGGCGTGAGCCCCTCGGGTTCTTGTCGGTGCGGGGCGCCCAGGAGAACAACCTCCGGGACATCGATGTGCGTTTCCCCCTCGGGGTGTTCACCGCCGTCACCGGCGTATCGGGCGCTGGCAAGTCGACCCTGGTGAGCGACGTGCTCTACCCCGCGCTGGCTCGACGTCTCCACCACTCGACCCGTCGCGCCGGCCGCTGCCGGGCCATCGAAGGCATCGATCAGATCGACAAGATCATCAACATCAACCAGCAGCCCATTGGTCGCACCCCGCGCAGCAACCCAGCCACCTACATCAAGGTCTTCGACGAGATCCGCCACTTCTTCGCCCAGCTGCCTGATGCCAGGGTGCACGCTTACAAGCCCGGCCGCTTCTCGTTCAACGTCAAAGGCGGTCGCTGCGAAGCCTGTCAGGGCGACGGCGTCCGCAAGATTGAGATGCACTTCCTCAGCGACGTCTATGTTCGCTGCGAGCAGTGTCGTGGCCGCCGCTTCAACGAGGCGACCCTCGAGGTCCGTTACCACGGCAAGTCCGTCGCCGACGTCTTGGCCATGACCGTCAGCGAAGCGCTCGACCTCTTCGATGCCCACCCCAAGATCGCCGCCCCCCTGCGCCTGCTCGAACAGGTCGGCGTCGACTACCTCCCCCTGGGCCAGCCCTCCCCAACGCTGTCAGGCGGCGAAGCCCAACGGATCAAGCTGGCCCGTGAGCTCCGCAAGAAGGCCACCGGCCGCACCGTCTACATCCTCGACGAGCCTACGACGGGACTCCACTTCGACGACATCCGCAAGCTGCTCGAGGTCCTGCATGCGCTGGTCGATGCGGGTAACACGGTGATCGTCATCGAGCACAACTTGGACGTGGTCAAGACGGCCGACCACCTCATCGATCTGGGTCCAGAGGGCGGTCCGGATGGGGGCAGCGTCGTGGCCGAAGGAACGCCAGAGGCGGTGGCGAAGGTGAAGGGGTCGTTCACCGGCAAGCACCTGAGGGCGGTGTTGAAGGCGGGGCGCCGGAAGAGGCTGGTGGCGCCGGCCGCGCGGTAGGGTTCTACCATGTTGTTGATCACTGACGAACGAATGAAGTTCCACGACCCTGGACGGGATCACCCCGAGTCACCTGAGCGCCTGGGCGCCGTGACCGAAGCTCTCGACGGTGTCAGCGACTCGACCTGGGCCAAGCCAGAGCCAGCCAGTCGCGAGCAGATCGAACGGGTGCATACTGCCGAGTACGTCGACCGGGTGGAGCGCTTTCGTGGTCGGTCGGGCGCGTTGGATCCCGACACCTCGACCTCACCCCAGTCTGTCGAGGCGGCCTACTTGGCTGCCGGCGCGGCGCTCGATGCGGTGACCGAGGTGGTCAGCGGCCACTACCGACATGCTTGGGCGCTGGTGCGGCCGCCAGGTCACCACGCCGAGGCCGACGCGGCTCGGGGCTTCTGCCTGTTCAACAACGTGGCCATTGCAGCGGCCCACGCCCGCGACGAGCTGGGCAGTGACCGGGTGCTGATCGTCGACTGGGATGTGCACCACGGAAACGGCACCCAGCACAGCTTCTACGATCGGGACGATGTGCTGTTCTTCAGTCTGCACCGCTACCCCTTCTTTCCCGGCACCGGCGCTGCGGGCGAGACGGGCCGCGGGGCCGGTCAGGGGTACACGGTCAACGTGCCTTTCCCTGGCGGTCAGGGTGACGGCGACTATCTGGCGGCCTTCGAAGCGCTGCTGGTTCCCATTGCGGATCGCTTTGCTCCCGATCTGGTGCTCGTTTCGGCGGGCTTTGACGCTCACCGCCGCGACCCGCTGGGCGGCATGGATGTGACCGAGGACGGTTACGGCGCGATGGCTGCGGTCGTGCAGCGGGTGGCCGAGCGTCACGCTGATGGACGGGTCGTGCTGTTGCTCGAAGGTGGCTACGACTTGGCCGCATTGGGAGGCAGTGTTCGTCGCTGTGTCGACGTGCTGAACGGGGCGCCGGCACCTGCCATCGGCAGCCCGTCTGCCCAGGGCCAGAATGTCATTGCAGGGCTGGTCGACCTCCATCGGCCCAAGTGGGGGCTCTAGCCATCGGCGGGCGTGGCAATCTCGGGCCGATGGGATAGAGTCGGCACCGTGAGATTCCTCGTCTTCATGCTGCTGCTGCTTTCGGTGTTCGCAACCAGCTGTGGGGTTGCACCGCCGCCGCCTTCGGCGCCGAACGCGCTGCTCGAAAAGCCGCTTCCCAAGTTCAAGCGGCGCACTCTGGCGGGCTCATCGATCCATACCGAGCCGGGTCAGGTCGTGGTGGTGAAGTTCTTCGCCAAGTACTGCGAGCCCTGCAAGAAGACACTGCCCGTCGCCGAGCGCCTTCATCAGGAAAACGCCGACGTGCGGTTCATCGGAATCGCTGAGGACGAGTACCGGGCCGACGTCGACGAGATGATCCAGACCTACAGCCTCACTTTCCCCATCGTTCACGACCGGGGCAACGTGCTGGCCGGCCGCTTCCGGGTATCCGAGATGCCGATCACCTTCGTAGCCGACGCCACCGGCGCTATCCGCTGGGTCGGCGGCGAGGGTCAGAAGGAAGAGGACCTCGCGGCCGCCATCGCCTGGGTCAAGACCGGCGCGAACTGACGTCGCTGCGCCGCTCACGACCAGGGCGCCGTCGCGGCGGAATCTGCCGGAGGTGAGCCGGTTGGGCTACTCGTCGGCCTTGGGCTTGTCAGCCTTGGCCTCGGCGGGCTTGTCAGCCTTGGGCTTGTCAGCCTTGGCTGCGGCTGGCTTGTCAGCCTTGGGCTTGTCAGCCTTGGCCTCGGCGGGCTTGTCAGCCTTGGGCTTGTCAGCCTTGGGCTTGTCGGCCTTGGCTGCGGCGGGCTTGTCAGCCTTGGGCTTGTCAGCCTTGGGCTTGTCGGTCTTGGGCTTGTCGGTCTTGGCCGCGGCGGGCTTGTCGCCCTTAGGCTTGGCGGGCTTGTCGCCCTTGGCCTTGGCGGGCTTGTCGCCCTTGCCTTTGGCCTGCTTGGCGTCTTTGCCCTTGCCCTTGCCTTTGCCCTTGTCCTCTTCCCCTTCGGGCTTGGGCTCGTAGGCCTCCACCCACTTCTTCATGCGGCGCGCCTTGCGACCGACCTTTTGGGTCCCATCCAGCTTGCGCTGGAGCTTGTCCTTCAGGTTACTGAGCTGGCGAGTGGGTCGATGCATGGGGCGCGCATTTTTAGGCAACGATGGCGCGTTTTTCAAGGGAAAAGGTGGCTGGCGGCCAACAATCGGCTCTTTGGGCCCCTTCTGACGAATGGGGGGCCACGGCTCCCGTGGCATTCGGTCAGGGTCAGCCCTTCACGCAGACGATTTGTCGGAGCTCGTGGACCACTTCGACCAGATCCTGTTGGGCTCTCATCACTTTGTCGATGGGCTTGTAGGCGCCAGGGGTCTCATCCAGCACGCTGTCGTCCTTGCGACACTCGATGCCCTCGGTGGCCTTCTTGTGGTCCTCAACCGTGAAGCGCCGCTTGGCCTTGCGGCGCGACATGGTGCGTCCTGCTCCGTGGCTGCAGCTCTCGAAGCTATCCGGGCTGCCGAGGCCGCGCACGATGAACGAGCGGGCCCCCATGCTGCCTGGGATGATGCCAAGCTCGCCGGCTCGCGCCCGGACTGCTCCCTTGCGGGTCACCAGTATCTCGCGCCCATAGTGGGTCTCACGGGCGACGTAATTGTGGTGACAATTGACCGACTCGAGCGGTGCCTTGAAGCGTGGCAGCTTGGGATTTGTGCGCAGCGCTTCGAGCACCGCAGCCATCATCAGCTCCCGGTTCTTCTGGGCGAAGCTCTGGGCCCACTGGGCCGCGAAGACATAGTCGTCGAAGTGCTCGCTGCCCTCCTCGAAATAGGCGAGTGCCGGGTCTGGCAAGTCACCGATGTGCCGACCCATGTCTTTCTGGGCGAGGCTGATGAAGTGGGCGCCGATGCGGTTGCCCACCCCGCGGGAGCCCGAGTGCAGCATCACCCACACCGCGCCCGCCTTGTCGAGGCAGATCTCGATGAAGTGGTTGCCCGTGCCCAGCGTGCCGAGGTGCTCCAGCGTCTTGCCCCGGTCGAGCCGCGGATGGCTTGCGACGACGCGCTCGTACCCTCTGCGCAGCTTGCGCCACGCTTTTTCGCCCACGGCGCTCGGCGGTCGGAACGAGCCCTCGTCCTTGGCGCCGCCGTGATGGGTTCGCCCGTAGGGCACCGCCCGCTCGATGGCCCGGCGGATGCCGCTCAGCTTTGCGGGCATGTCGCTCTGGTGGAGGCTTGTCTGTACGGCCATCATCCCGCAGCCGATGTCCACACCGACGGCGGCCGGAATGATGGCCTCTTGGGTCGGGATCACGCTGCCGACGGTGGCACCCATCCCCCAGTGCACATCGGGCATCGCTGCCACCCACTTGTAGACGATCGGCAGTCGGGCGACGTTGAGCAGCTGCTCTCGGGCGGCGTCTTCGAGCGCAACGCCGCGCACCCACGCTTTGACAGGTACGCGGCTGTCGTCTGATTCGAGCACGACGTAGCCGGGCTCGGGCTGGTGGGGTTGTCGGCCCGCCATGGGCATACTTTCCAGGCTCGCCCCACTTGGGGGCGTCGCTGTTCGATTTCAACCCCGGGCAGGGCGAGCCTTGGTCTCGTTCCGCGGACGGTTAGTTGGCGCCCAGGCAGTCCATGACCGCCTTGCAGGGATACTTGCGGGCGCAGGCGGTCTTGAAGTTGCTCGGCGCCTTCTGGCAGTCGAAACCGATGGTCTCCGTGCCTGACTTGGATGTGTCCGTGGCCACCGTACAGGCCTGCAGCCGGGCGCACATGCCCTTGACGTCCGTCTTTTCGGGCAGCGTGTTGCTAGAGAAGCCGGCCTCGCGCAGCACCGGCTTCTTGAAGGTCACGGGGCTCAGATCCATGGGCAGCTTGCCGCAGACTGGCTGGGACTGGGAGTTCTTGATGATGCCCTTGACCATCGCCGCCAGCTTGTTGCAGGTGCCGCCGTCCTTGCACTTGGCGACCAGCACCCAGGCGAGCTGGTACTTGCTTGACGCCAAGTGTAGCTGGAAGCTGACTTGCCCGGGAGCGGCGGGCTCGCCGTCCACCACCTTGAACTGCTGGTTGGCGAGCATCGCTTGCCGAGTCCAGGTCCAGGGGTAGTCGTCCCCGACGCTGTTGGGCGCGGTGGACATGATGACGAAGGGTTTGGAACAGTGGTCCGCGATCTTCTTGATCGGGTCATCGGGATAGGTCTGTTGGCTCGGACTGTTGACAGCCTGGTCCGGTGCCTTGCCTTCGATGGTCTTGCCCTTGTCCGCCGCTTCACGGGTGCCATCGGCGGTCTTCCCACCAGCCTTGCTGTCCCTGTCGCCGTCGGCCTTCTTCCCCTTCTTGGACTTTTGCTCCGCCCTTGCCTCGTCAGGCTCGGGAGCTTCGCCGCTGCTCTTCTGGTCACACCCTAAGGCCAGAGTGGCGGCCATTAGCATGATTGCGCTGATTCTGAGGCTCATGTTCCTACTCCCCTTCCACACCATGCCGGCGATGCCGGTCTGCAGAGCCCAGGACCATAACAGTAGGGCAATAGGCCTGACAGCCTGATTGCCGTCGACCGGTACTGGTCGAGCGCTACCTGCCGAAGATGATTCGCTCACGGCGAAAGAGCGCAGCGGTCGCCTGGATACAGAGCAGGGCAGCGAGCGTGGCGGACAATGCCGTCACCCCATAGCTGGCTATGGCTACCGGTTCGCCACGGATGACGTCC
>JAUVCD010000171.1 GCA_030590865.1 Myxococcales bacterium
CCTTGCGACACGAGCGGCTGGTGCCGGTGGTGGACATCATGGTGGTCGATGATGAGCTCGCCATCGTGAGCCAGTACGTCGAAGGTGAGACGCTGCGTTCCCTGATGTGGCTCGCCGGCATCAGACGGTCACCGATCCCTCCAGGCGTGGCCTTGCGCATTGTTCTCGAGCTGCTCGAAGGGCTCGACTATTTGCACAGCCAGCGTCTCGCAGACCCTGCAGCCGGCAGCTTTGTCGGGCTGACTGCCGATGATGTGCTCGTCGGGACCGATGGCCACGCTCGGCTCCTAGAGCCCGGTGTTGCGGGAGTTGCAGCGACCCTCGAGCCCTGGTCGCGCCACCCGAAGCGGGCGTGTTACGACCCTCCCGAGCGACTCCGCGATGGCGTTCAAATTGACCTTCGGGCCGACCTGTTTACCGTTGGCGTGCTGCTCTGGGAGATGCTGCAGAACCGGGCCCTGTTCACAGGCTCGAATCTCTCCGAAGTATCTGAAGGGATTCTGAGCGGCATCATCGACAAGCTGGAGACCTCGCCGTCGGTTCCAGCGGATGAGATGGGGGGTTCCCTCGCCAACGTCGTGGCCCGAGCGCTGGAGCGCGACGAGACGGCGCGTTTTCAGTCTGCCCGGGAAATGGCAACGGCGGTGACCAGCGCCGGTGAAGCGATTGCCTCGCCTGGCGAAGTGACCCAGCTGGTGGAGCGGCTGGCGGTCAGCTCGTTGATGGTGCAGCGCCACCGGATCGATGGCGACACCGTCGAGGCGGCCAAGGGAGCGCCAGCCGATGTCTTTGAGACCATCGCCGAGGGCACTCGGGGTGCGGCGCGGGCTGGGGCCCACCAGGCCTCTGGACGCGGCGCGGCTGTTGGTGGTGTCGCTCTGCTGCCGCCGCCCGACCCGCCCACCCAGGGCGGTGTCACCCAGCCGTCTCAGGGCGGCGTCACCCAGCCTTCGCAGCCGCTGCCGCTCACGGCCGCTGTGCAAACCCCAGGCGGGCCGCTCCACGCCGCTACTCCAGGCGCCCATTTCGGGGCAGTCCCCAGGTCGGGCGCGGCGCCTGCCGAGGTCATGCCGACGACGATTTTGGACCCAGATGGGCCGACCCTCCGGGAAGAGCCCGACACGGGAGTCCGTCGCATCGCAGCCGCTCCGCTGGACATCCCACCGGCCCGTGGTCCTGCACCGTCGGTGCCCACGGAAGTATCGGCTCGGTATGGGCTGGCCGAGGGCCCCGCTGGCGGGGTCCGGCGTGAGCTCCCGTCGGATGCCCACGATCCGCTGGTTGCTGGCCTGGGTGGGGCGTCCAGTCACCAGGCTCCGTTGTCCGGCGGTCCGGCCAGCGCTCGCGTGCCATTCTCGATCGCTGACCCGAGGACCGGCAGTCTGGCGGATCTGCTCCCACCACCCCGCCCACCCAATCGGCGCTTCCAGCTGTTGGTGGCCGCCGCCGGCATTGTGCTCGGCGTGGTCGTCGTCGGTTCCGTCAGACTGCTCACGCTCGGGGGCGGTGCGGACGAGAGCGCTGCCGAGCAGCCTGCCAGACCGGTGAACGATCCGTCCCGAATTGGCTCGGAGCCCAAGGCTGGTGGGACGGCCAGCCCCCCCTTCGCGCCGACGACCACTGGGTCGATCCGCACCGAGAAGACCGGTCCGGACAGTCCGACCGGTCGCGGCGAGTCACCTGAAGCAACCGTCGATGCCGGCACCAGTCAGCCTTCTGCGGAGCCTGCTGACACGGTCAAGCCTCCGCCAAAAGGACAGCGCTACTACCCCAAAGGCATCTGATCCACCCAGGGCCGCAGCGTGATACATTCCCTCACTGTGGCCGCCCTGTTTCGACGATTCGCGCTTGTCTTGCTCGCCTGTCTAGTGGCCGGCCCATGGCTCTCGGCACAGCCAGCCTGGGCCCAGGGCGCAGCGGTTGACGAAGCCACCGCGGGGCAGAAGAAAGCGGCTCAGCGGGAATTTAACAAGGCCATGACGGCCTTTCGGGCCAAACGCTTCGATGAGGCTCTGGCTGGGTTCCGGGCGTCTTATGACATCGTGACCAGTCCCAACACTCGCCTGATGGTCGTGCATGTGCTGGTCGATATGGGAAAGACGGTGCCGGCCTATTGGGAAGCTCAGGCGACCGTGGAAGCTGCCGAAGCCGCCGCCGCCCGGGATAAGCGCTACGTCGCGGCGGCGAAGAGCGCCCGTCGCGAGCTGGCGCGCATGCGGGCGAGAATCGGTCTTGTCACGGTGCATGTGTCTCGCCCCGCTGGCAGTGAAGAGCCCGCTGAGGGCGATGGCGAGTTGACGCTGACCGTTGCGGGCCAAGAGCTCGACCCAGCTGACTGGGGGCAGCCCCTAGCGGTCAAGCCCGGTCCCTGTGAGATTGTGCTGCTCGCTGAGACGGGGTCGGCGAGCAAGGAAGTCACCGTATCAGCCGGCGGTTCAGTGGAGGTGACCATCGCACCGCCCCATGGCCGCCTGCACCCAACTGGGGAGCCCCGGCAACCTCAGCCCGATGACCCGTCCGAGGGTGTCGAGACCAGCGACTCTTCTGACGGGTCTGGTCTGCGAACTGCAGCTTATGTTGCCGGCGGGTTGGGCGTGGCGGGGATGGCCGTCTTTGCCATCAGCGGCTCGCTGGCCACGTCGAACTACGATGAGCTGGTCGAGCAATGCCCTGGTGACCGCTGCCCCGCCGACCTGGAGAGCCAGGCCGATACCACTCGGTCCCAGCAGACCGCGGCCAACGTCGGCCTGGTGGTCGGCGTCGTCGGGCTCGCCGCTGGCGTCGCTTTGCTGGTGACGAGCTTCGTGCTCGAAGGAGGATCGGCCGAGCCACAGCCTGAGGTGGCCGTTTCCATGGGTCCAGGCTCGCTGGTCATCACCGGGAGCTTCTGACCCTCTAGCTCGAGCTAGGGTGACCCCAATCGTGGCAGAGCGCAGGCGGAAGAGAGTCTGGGCCAAAGTTGCCCTGCTGGTCGCCGGGACGCTCTGTGGCTGTCTCCTCGCCGAGATCGGTGCCCGCTTCTTCATCGAACACCGCCAAACCGTTCACTATACCATTCAGAGGAACTCGCCCTATTTCAGCCCAGCTCTCGATGACCAGTCGCCACTCCATTACACCAACCAAGGGATCGAGACCGATGGCGCCACTTACGTGAGCGTTCGCTACAGTAGTGGCGAAGCGCGACGGTTCACCTTCGAGCGATCTCAGAGCACCTATCGGGTGGTTGCGGTGGGCGACTCGCTGACCGAGCAATGGGCCGTCCCCGGCCATGTCAACTATGCCGGCTTCCTCGAGTCGTGCTTGGGCAAGACGTTGCGGGACAAGACTGCTGAGGTCATTCCATTGGGTGTTGGCGGCTACAACACCTGGCAGGAGATGCACCTGGTTCAACGAGACTTTCTGAAATTGCAGACCGACGTTCTCATCCTTCAGTATTGCTCCAATGATGGGGACGTGATCACGCTGCGCAAGAGGGAGAAAGAAGAACCCACCCCCGCCAAGGGGTGGCCCACCTACGACATCGTGGGCCGGCGATATGGGCGCGCTGACACTAGTCGGTATCGGATTGGTCCTTTCGAGTCGCGGCTGGCGTGGCTAGTCGCCGAGCGGTTGGTGGCGCCCCACAGTCTGCAAGGCTTCAACCAGATCGCCGGCAACACTGAGCAACGTGAGGGGTTGATCTGGTTTCGCGACACGGCTTTGGCGGGCCAGGTGCCCTTTTTCGTCGTCATTTTCCCTCTACTGGACGACGATTATTCCCAAGCAGAAACGAAGTACATCAAGACGTTGCTCGACGAGCTTGGAATTCAATACCTGGACCTAGGGCCCGAGTTGACCCGACGCGGGTCGCTTGCGAGTATGGCTCGTGATAGATACCATCCCAACGCGAAGGGATATGGCATCGCAGCCGAGGCAATTTGTGATTACCTGCAAGCCGAATCACTATTGCCATAGCTCGTGCTCTCCTGCCGATCGCGCTGAGGTGCTGAGACGGCTCTCCTGCAGCGAGTGGGCGACGTGAATCTAGCCTTCTTGCGCACCGGGGCATCGCGACTGATGGCCAATGCGTCGATCCTGTTCGGCGCGGCAGTGGTCATCAAGGGGCTCGATCTGGTGGTCATGATCGTGGCCAGCCGATATGTAGCTTTCGAGGCAGTAGGGATGGCCTTTCTGGCGGAGAGTATCGCCAGTGTTGTGTTCACAATGGGTGATTTTGGGCTGCGCACCGTGCTCGCACGGCGCACCGCCCGTGGCCAGCTGGGTCGAGCGACATTTCTTCGGGCGCTCGGCCTTCGTGGTGGCGCAGTGGTGCTATGTCTGATCGCCGTCATTGCTGCCATTGTCCAGCTGGCGCCTGAGATTGCTCTGCCCTTATCGGGTTTTCTCATGGCTTGGGCCCTCTTTCACATCCACGATGTGGGTCGCGCTGTGCTTGTTGGGCAGGAGCGCTTCGTCTTGAACGCATCGCTGGGAGTCTTGGCGCGACTTGTGGGCACGGGGGTTGCCATCGCCGGCATGATCGGGGGCTGGAGCCTGCTCGGTTGGGTGGTGGGCAAGCTGACGGCCGAGACGTTGCAGCTCACGTCGGTCACCTGGTTCACCTGGCGCAAGCTCCCTGGGTCGAGTCGGAAAGCGTCCCGCTCCATCATTCGAGAGGGCCTCCCTTTTTGGAGCCGACAGACGGTGGACGTGCTCAACGGACACCTCGAGATTCTACTGGTGACCCTCTACCTTGGTTTGGAGGGGGTGGCTTTCTTCGGTCTCGCGGCACGTCTCTTGGGTGCCGGACTGCTGGTGGTCAGCAGCATTTCAGTAGTGGCGTTCCCGTCGTTGGCCCGTCGTCGCACCGAGCCACTCAAGTGGCGCCACGTGTGGGTGGTTGGGTTGCTGGCCTTGGGAATGGCGCTGGTGATCGCAACCATCGGCCCTTGGGTGGTGCGGTTGTTGTTTAGCGACTGGACGGCCAGTGGTGACTTGACGCTTCGGGTGCTGGCCGTCGCGCTCCTATTTGTGATGCTCTACCAGCCCACGGCTGTGTGGCTGGAGGCTCATGACAAAGAAGTGCGGGTATTGGTGGTCAATCTGGTGGCACTGCCCATCTCGGCTCTGTCCCTGGTGCTATTGGTTCCCGTCTTTGGGGCCGCCGGCGCCGCCGCGGCGGCGGGCATCAGGACCATGCTGCAAGCTGTCGGTGTCATTGGCCAGGCAGCCCATCTGAGTCGCCAGCTGAGGCGGGCTGGTCCCAGGCGTTCGGGAAAGACCTAGGGGGCGGGGCGCGTCGCCACCCAATCGAAGAGTGCTGCTTTCTGGCGCTCGATCAGGGGGTGAGCTTCCGTTGCAAGTCGCCTCATGTCCAGGACGTCGGCCATGTCGGAGGGGCGCAACGCGCCGTAACGCTGGTGCCAGGAGCGCAGCTCACGGGCAAGGTCGTGCCTCCCGGTTAGCTTGGCGCAGTAGCTGTCGACCACATCGCGCGGCGTGACGCCCAATTGCTGGTGCTCGAGGGCAAGCCGCAGCTGGGCCAGGGTGAAGACGTAGTCGACCAGGGTGAGCTCGGCTCCGAAGTCGTGTCGGACTCGATCGGTGAACGGACGATTGAACGCAAAGCCACGGTAATGGCGGTTGGTGTTGCTGAAGAAGGCGAGGGCACGGTCCTCGAAGAACGGTCCTAGGTCGAAGGACTGTTGGTTGTGCAAGGCGTGCTCGACTCCTTCGATGGGGTCCCACAGCCTCAAGGCGAAACGCAAGGCCTCGGCCGGGACGAGGATGGGGAGTGAGCAGGCGCCGAAATAGTTAAATGGCCACGACTGACGGTGGCGGTCGAACACCTCGCGCACCTGAGCGAGACGTCGTGCCCAATCCGCAACATCGCTGGAGCGCAGGCAGAGGTAGAGCTTGTAGTTGTAATTGCCTAGCGCGCCCGAATCCCCAAGCCGGCCGGAGAGCAGCAGGGTGTCGGTGATTCCAGGGATCCGGCGAAAGTCAGCCAGGGCGGGGGCCAACAGCTCGAGCACCAGGTTTCGGGTTGGTCGCTCGTGGGCCATGGTCACCTCGAGAGGTGTCGTTCTGGCTGGTTGGGGATCAGGCAGCTGTGCCAGTAGCCGATCGAAGAGGAATTGGA
This sequence comes from Myxococcales bacterium, assembly GCA_030590865.1. Taxonomy (GTDB): domain Bacteria; phylum Myxococcota_A; class Polyangia; order Polyangiales; family Polyangiaceae; genus JAPYTK01. The sequence continues at coordinate 6,122 of JAUVCD010000171.1, forward strand.
GTGCTTCTGCAACATCCCCATCGATGTGCTGATGGTCCCGACGGGCGATGCGATCCAACAGCGCGGTGATCAGTGGATCAGTCTCACTCAGCCGTGCCAACACCGAGCGCCGGCTACGTTGAATATCAGAATCGAGGTTCTGCGGCGTATAGGTGAGGACTCGTAGCAGCTTGGCGAACACCTTGCAGAAGACCTGGCCGTTGAACTTGGGCGAGAAGATGACGCCGTAGACCTGCCAGAATAGGAGATTGAAGGCTTCTACGGCGATGTGCACCCTCGCCAGTTGCTCACCGTGCCGTGCTGGGGCGGCTCGCGGGACGTCACCTACCAGAGGTGCCCAATGGCGAGTCTCCAATGCTTCGACGCCGCCCCGTCGTTGCCATAGTGCGAGCTCGCGCTGGGTCTGAACCTCGAGCTCACCAAAGAGGGGGTAGCACCGTTTGAGTACGGCGAAGGTCCGCCACACGCCGCGGCTGGTGGCCAAGGTGTCTTGGTCGTCGGCGACGATGACGTCGAGGTCGAAATCACTGATCCACGGCACGAAGTCTTCGGTCATTGCGCTGTGTCGCAGAAACACCGCGTCCACGCCTGAACGGCGACCCAGGCAATACGCTCCACCTCTAAGCACCGCCTGGTTGAACCGCACGCTAAGGCCGCGGAGCCTGGCCTGGCGGTTGCTGTGTCGCAACAGCCAGGCCATCGTCCTGACCACCGGGGCGGCCTGGGTGTAGAGACGATCGCGGCTAGGCTCGTCGCTCATGGTCTGGTGGACAGCAGGATGAGGGGTCACCTGGATAAGCGAGCCTGCAATCGGTGCCAACCCTGGGCCCGAGGTTGTCCTGCGCCCGGTCACCGCAGCGAGGCTGACAGGGGCTGGACGGCGGGCTGGGGTGCTGCAATGCTGGCGTCACCAGCTCGGGGCTGCGTGACCGTTGCTTGGTAGTCAGGCCCAGCCATCGATGTCGGCCGAACCCGCAACCAGTGTCGTGGTCGTTTCCTGCCGGCGGGCAGGCGCGCTAGCCGAGTGCCTGGACTCACTCGCTGCCCAGACTGTCGCTGACTTCGAAGTCGTCGTCGTGTGTAACGACGCTTCCGCTGAGGTGGCCAACCTGGTGGCGTCCCGTCTCGGCGAGCGGCTCCGTCGGGTCGAGCTCGGCCCTGGCGTCACGGTGAGTCAGGCGAGAAATCACGGGGTAGCGGCGGCTCGCGCCGAGGTGCTCTACTTCATCGATGATGACGTCATAGTGCCGCCTGACACGCTCGCCGAGCTGGAGCGCGCCTTCGCTGCTCACCGGGACGTCGACATTATGGGGGGGCCCAACCTCACGCCCCCCGATGACCCCGATTTCGCGCAGCTGACCGGGGAGATCCTAGCCAGCCCCTGGGGGACCGGCGTGACGCGGCTTCGTTATGCCAAGGCGCCGGCCCAGCAAGCGACAGAACGCCATCTAATCCTCTGCAACCTGGCGGTCCGGCGCTCGGTCTTCGAGGCTGGAATTCGTTTTCCTGTCCTGTTCGGAGGAGAGGAGAACGTGCTCATGGGGCATGCGGACCGACGAGGGTTCAAGCTTCATTATTTGCCCGAGCTGTGGGTGTACCACCGTCGCCGCACGACCTTTCGGGACTACGTGTCCCAGGTGTACCGCTATGGGTGCGGACGGGCATTGGCGTTGCGCTCCGCTCCCCGCACGTTTCATCCTGCCTATCTCGTGCCGGTGGGTTTCACCGGATATTTGCTCGCCCTGCCGGTGCTTGCCATGGCGGGGCCGGTGGTGGCTTTGCCGCTAGCTGCCTACGGGGCCGCAGTCAGCCTCGAGTCGTTGCGGATTGCCGTCCGCCGCCGCGCAGCTCGTTGGTTGCCTGCATTACCCCCCTTGTTCTTGGTGACCCATGTGACCTACGCCGCTGGGCTGGTGGTGACCTTCATCCATCCAACCGCCCTAGGCAGCTGCGAGGGCACCGGGGAAGACCGTTGCCAGCCGGAGGCAGCCGCACCGGGGTCTTCGGGATGAAGACGCTGCTGGACGTGTACGGCCTGGGCGTCTGCCTGGAGGGGGACGCAGAAGCTGTGGAGGGACTGACCGTCCATTTCGCTGGTTTTACACGGCCGGGGTCCACAGCCTCGTCGCTGGTCCAAGTTCGCCTGGAGCGCGTCGAGCCAAGGTTGCCGGCCCATCACAGGTGGCGGGCCGATCAGGTGCTGGAGCGAGGGATCGTCTACAACGATGGTCACCATACCTGGGTCGATCACCACGGGTATGCTGCGAGCCACTACGACTACCAGCGTGAGTCGGGCGACGTCTGTGCTCTCGAGACGGCGGATCTGATCGAGCTCGGTTATCTGATGGTTCACTCCCGCCTGGGGGTCTTGTTGGAGCGCCGGGGCTTGGTGCGCGCCCACGGGGTGGGCTTCGCGCTCCAGGGGAGCGCCGGGTTGGTGCTCACGCCGTCTGGAGGCGGCAAGTCGCGCCTGGCCATCGACTTGCTCCACCAACCAGGAGTGAGCTTGCTGAGCGATGACATGGTTCTGCTCGATGCCGCTGGGCAGGCTCATCCTTTTCCCCACCCCATCGGCATTTCCGATCCACAGCATGCCGCGGGGTTGGGCCGAGCACGGGCCTTCACCCGTCGTCACCACGGCACCAAATGGGTCATCGAGCTCAGCGAGCTGCTCTCTCGTCACGCATCGGGGCCCCTTCCCCTGCGCCTGCTGGCCACGGCGAGCCGAGTGAACAGGCCACCGAGCAGGGTCCTCGAGGCCTCCCGCCGGACGCTGGCAGCGGCCCTCTGGCGTGACGTCGTCGTGGGGCTCGGCTTGCCTCAGGTGCTCGAGTTGGTGGCCCGAAGCGGTGCTCAGGATCTCTGGCGGCAGGCGCCGTCGGCACTCAGGCGGGCCCAGGTGGCCGTCGCGGCTTTGCGTCGAGCGCGGCCGGTTCGGTTAGAGATTGCCGATCCTCGTTCAGCGGCTGAGGTTCTGGTGGCTGAGCTTCGGACCCTGGTGTGATGGTGACCCTCGCCAGCCATCGTGACCCTCGCTCGGCACGACGCAAGTGGCGCTGGATCGCGGCCTTCGCCGTGCTGCTCTTGGCGCTGATCCCGCGGTTGATCTTTCTCCTGCAGCTCAGCGACGGAGCGCCGACCTTCGATGACCCCGAGGGCGGTGACTCTCGGTTCTTCGATCACATAGCTGCCGGTGGGCCAGCGCCTCCACGGGCTTATTTCCATTCTCCACTCTATCGTTGGTTTCTGTCGGGGCTTTACGACCTATTTGGTCGAGACTTGTTCGTGGTGCGGGCCGTTCAGCTGGTCCTGGGGGCCATCGCGGCGTGGCTGATATATTGGCTCGCCTTGCGGCTGTTTCGACGGCTATCCATCGCCGTGCTGGCCGGCGCTGCCGCGGCGCTGCTCGGCCCAGCGCTGTTTTACGAAGGGCAGCTGCTGGTCGACGGGCTAATGGCCTTGCTGGCCCTGCTGGTGCTTCACTTGTTGTTGGATGCTCTGCGCCGGCCGAGCAACCGGGCTTATGCCGCATTGGGTTTGGCGCTCGGGTTCGCTGCGCTGGCGCGAGCAGTGATTCTCCTTTGGTTGCCCTTCCTGGTGTGGACCGTGGTCACTGCCCGGGGTGAACGCCGGCAGCGGCTCCATCAGCTGGCGTCACTCATCGGTGGCGTTGCACTGGCCATCCTCCCGGTCACGGTGCGCAACGTCGTGGTGGAAGGCGATGTCGTGCTGATTACGGCCAACGCCGGGCTGAACCTTTACGTGGGCAATCATCCGGGGGCCAACGGTGGCTATGCTTTGCCCGAAGGGCTCTGGTTTCGTCCTGGCGACCCACTCGACGACTTTGCAGGGTTCAAGGTGGCAAGCCAAGCCATCGGCCACGAGCCGAGCTCCTCTGAGCTGTCCCGCTGGTGGGCCTCCCAGGCCGGGTCGTTCATCGTGAGCCACCCCGGCCAGGCGCTCGACCTGGGCAAAGAGAAGCTACGGATTCTGGTCAACGACTACGAATACCCGCAGATGGTCAACTACTACGTGTACGGCGAGGTCGCCTCGGTGCTCACCGCGCTGCCTCGGGCTGGCGTCGTCGTGCCGCTAGGGCTAGTTGGCCTGGCTGCCATGTGGGTTGGCCGCCATGGTCGTCGGCGCCGTCTGGTTGCTGGCTTGACCATCAGCTACGCCTTGGCCTTCTTGCCCTTCTTCATCACGGGTCGCTATCGCGTCGCATGGCTCACCTTGCTGTCCCCCTTCGCCGCGTGGACTCTGGTGAGTTTGTGGCGCGCGGCCCGTCGTCGGCGCTGGCACCGGACCGCGGCTCTGGGGGGTGCCACCGCTCTGGGCCTGGTTCTCGCCTTCCTGCCGCTGCGGGCCTATCCCACCAGGGCCAATCAGCACATCGACTTCGCTCGAGCCTTGCTGCGGGCTGACGATGCCGTTGGCGCTGCCCGGTGGGCCCGCCGGGCCACCGAGGTGGAGCCGACCTATGCCGCTGCCTGGGCGGTCCGTGGCCGGGCGCTCCGTCTTGCGGGCCAGGCCCCTGCAGCGGTCGACCTGTTGGCGTCCCAGGCTGTGAGCCACGGCGAGGTCGCGTCCATTCAGCGGGAGTTCGGTGCGGCCTTGCTAGCGACTGGGCGACCTGCCGAGGCGGCGGTGGCGCTGGAGCGTTGCATCAACCTCTGGCCCAGTGACACCGAAGCGTGGCTGCTGTTCGGCGAGGCCATGGATCGAATGGCCTGCCGGGAGCGGGCCATGGACGCCTATCGGGCCGTCCTTGGCTTCGCCCCCGATACGGCCAGGGCGAAGCGCGCCCAGGAACGTCTCGACCGGTTGGAGCGATCATCAGTACCGAACCATCCCGGGCCGGCCCGCGATTCGCCGAGCTGCTCATGGTAGTCACGCGACCGCTCGCTGGTGGTCGCGTCGCGGGCTAAGGGCTTACTTGGGCGCTCGCATCACCGTACCGGCGCCATAGTCCGTCCAGTACAGGTTGTCGGCGTCCAGGGCGATCATGAAGGGCAGGGTCTGCCCCGAAACACAGGCAACAGCTTGCCCGGAGGATGGTGGCGCCCTCATCACCGAGGGACCGGCGACCCAGTAGACATGGACGCCGTCGGCAGCGATACCAAAGCCATAGGCTTGGCCGGCGGCTAGTAGCTCGACGGTTCCTCCGGTTACCGGCAGGAGCACCAGGTCGTAGACCTGAGAGTAACCCTCGACTAGCGCCGTCGCAGTGCCCCCTGCTTTGGGCAAGACCCAAAGGCCTCCGCTCGGCTCGGTGGCGCCGATGGTGATCCAGTAGACGTGAGAGCCATCGGCTACGATGCCGTAGGGATGCTCCTGACCGTCAGGGAGCGTAATCGTCTGAACGGGCTCGCCACCCTGACCGCCCGCGCCACCGGCGCCGCCCGAGCCGCCGGAGCCGCCACCCCCCGGCGCGCCCCCCGCCGCCAGTCCCGAACTCGAAAGGTCTTCACCATGGGACGTTGATTGGACGCGCGTTGTCACTCTTGGGCAACGGAGGTAGTCTACTGGCGGCGTCAACAGCTACGCTGATTGGGAGGGCGCCTGCTGGGCCACGCCTGCAGCAGGCTCTCCCCCCTCCGGCTCGCTAAGCCCTCGAAAGGGGCGCAGCGACCAGGGTCCTCGATGTCCTCGTCGAAGCCGAACGGTCCCGCGAAGCCTCCTGCAGTTGCTGTGCTCGGAGCGCAGCACCAACGCTTCTGGTGTTTGGTGGCGGCGCTGATTACGTGGAACGGGGCCTCGTCGTTATGGGAGGCGGGAAGCACACCGACCCATTGGTATGCGACAGTCCTGATGCTCCTCACCTATGGGGCAGGGTTCCTGCTGCTCTTGCTGGGCGCCTTGCGCTCTCCGCCCCAATGGTCGCCCCAGTGGCCGCCCAAGCGGCTCGTCACGGTCAGCATTCTTGGCGCCATGGTGCTCGTCACCTTGTGCTTTCTCCAGAACCACGCTGTGGCTCAGCTCGAGCACGGTCCCGTGAGCACGGACGTGCATCTCTTCATGGACTACGCGAGCCGGCTGTTGTGCGATGGGGTCAACCCCTATGCGGTCGACCTGCTCGAGGCCAACCGGTTGCAGCGGGTGCCACTGACGTTCTCGACACCCTTGGTCGATGGTGACGTGACCGGTCGACTCGCCTATCCGGCGTTGTCCTTCTTAGTATTGGTGCCCTTTCAGCTCGTCGGAATACCCACTCAATGGGTCTACCTCATTGCGCTGCTGATTGGGTTGGGACTGCTGGTCCGATGGGCGCCTCCGGAGTGGCGGCCAGTCGTCTTGCTTCCCTTCTTCATCGATCCGCGCTTCGTGCTCTACACGCTCGGCACGGTCAGTGACTGCATTTGGGCGGTCCTGTTGGCGGTCACGGCCTATCATTGGCGCCGTCCCCGTGTCCGCGCCGTGGCTTTCGGGCTCGCATTGGCTTTCAAACACCAGCCCTGGGTGCTCGCCCCGTTGCTGCTCATCCGGTTGTGGAACGACACGGAAGGGGATCGGCGCCACAAACTGTCGACCCTAGGTCGCTTCGCGGCAGGGGCTGCAGCAATCTTCCTGGTGATCAACCTGCCGTTCTTGGTTTGGTCACCGGTGGCGTGGTTCACGGGCGTATTCGAGCCTGTGATCGCACCGATGATCACCTTCGGGCAGGGACTCTCGGCGCTCTCCATGTCGGGATTCCTCACCATTCCGAAGTGGGCTTTTTCGGTGCTGATGGTGGCCGCATATGGGCTCTCTGCTTGGTTGCTCCATCGCTATCATCATGTGGCCCGGTCGGCGGTTTGGCTCATCCCCGGTTTCGCGCTCTGGTTTGGCAATCGCAGTCTCAGCTCCTATTGGTATTTCTTCCTTTTTCCGCTGGTGGCCGACTTGCTGTCAGGCGCGGTCGCTGGCGCCCCGTCGCCCCGGCCTGTTCGGCTGCGGGCGCTCTGGTGGGCGGCTGGTGTGTTCGTCGCAGGGGTGGTGCTGGTTCTGTTCGGCTCGGCCTGGCGCAATCCGGGTTTTCGTCTGACCGTCCTACCCACCCTATGGACCGATGGTGATTTGGTCGAAAAGGTCACCCTCTCAGTCGAGAACACCAGCGATCGCCCACAGCGTCCGCGGTTTTCCGTACAATCCACTAGCCTGCAGCCTTACTTCTGGGAAATCGAGAGCGGCCCCCCGAGCCTCGCCCCTGGCGAGCAGGCGCGCTACATCGTCCACGCGGCGGCGACCTATCATCGGTTCTGGCTGCGACACGGCGCTCGGATCATGGTGAGCAGCGCCGATGGCTTTGCACGGCGGGCCAGCGCCTTCGTGCCTGGCGATTCGCGGGCTGCCTATCGGGATGCCATCCCCAATCCGGATTTCCGTTATTGGGACACCATGCAGCAACGCCCCACCTATTGGGGGCTGGTCAGTGTGCCGGCTGGGGGGGGGCGAGCAGCGCCCGTTCTGCCGACGGTTCCAGGCGCCCCGGTAGCGGCCGTGAGGCTGGACTGGCTGGGCGATAGGGACGGCGAGCATTTCATCGTCGCGCTCGACACCTACATGGTGCTCCCTTGGGGGCCCGTCGAGATCTCAGTCTGGCTGCCGCCTGAGGCAAACATCCTTCCTGACTTGACGTTGGTCTACGGTGTGCGGCTCTTAATCCGCGGCGAGCCTTTCTTCTTCTTATTCGGTGACGGCGACGCGCGAGGTGAGTGGGCCGATCGGGGCCAGTACATCATGCGGCCTGCGCCACGGGGGCGGTGGAGCACCCACCACATCGATTTGCGGCAGGAGCTTGCGGCGGCAGGGATCGATACCCGTCCGCTGGTCGCTAGCTGGGATCAGGCCACCGATTGGGACTATCCCGTGCTCCCCATCAACCTCCAGCTGTTCTTCTCGGGTCGAGCTGGAGCCTCAGTGCCTCGCGCCATTTTCGGCCCAGTTCGTAGCAGCTCCTTGCGACCGGCGATGGCCGAGGTCTTGGAGCAGTCTCGCAGACATCCGGAGGTGCTGGAGGCTTGGCGTGGCGATCGCGCCTTCGCTTACCGCAACTTCGACAAGGCGCGGCAACACTATGCTGCGGCTGTGGCGCTAGCCCCCGATGTCGCCGTTCTGCGCCTGCGGGTGGCCGAAGCTCTCTTCCAGCAAGGCGAGTGGCGCGCGGCTGCAGCGGAGTACCGGGCCTCCACCGAGCTGGACGAGGTCCAACCGCTGGCCTTCAAGGGACTAGGCTGGTGCCATTTCAATCTTGGCGAGCTCGAGCAGGCGGTCATCGCCTGGGAACAGGCGGTGATGCTGTTCGAGAACAGGCCCACCCGCGGCAGCACCGTGCACGTCGCCGACGCTTTCAAGGGGCTGGGGGTGGCGGCCGCGAGGCTCGGCCAGTGTCAAGAAGCGGAGCTGTACTTTCTTCAGGCCGGCGCACGGTCGGCTGGCCACGCGCAAGCCTCTGCGGCCAGGGCTGGCTGTCCCGAGCTGGCCGAGCCGCCGCCGGAATGATGCCTCCCTACTGGGCCGACGAGCCGCGCAGGGTGCTCAGCTCACCGAGCTGCACTCGTGGTGAGTGACGGGGAACCACCAAGGTCAGCGTGTCGCCCGACGGGCGCAACAGTTTCCGCGCAGGTCCCAACAGCACCACCGAGGCGTCGTCGAGCGCCACG
>JAUVCD010000814.1 GCA_030590865.1 Myxococcales bacterium
AAACTCTTTGGCCCCCCCTTAACCGTCGTGTTTTTTAAATCCAAACCCTCCCGGGTCGTCTGTCTGGCCCCCTTTTTTCCCCCCTCCCTGACAAATCCCGGACAAATCTGGGGCATTGACCGACGACCCAGGGAGCAAAGAAAACCGTCGAGTTCGAGCTCGCGGTTGAGGTCGAGTTCGCCCTCGAGGTCGAGGTCGAGGTCGAGGTCGAGGTCGAGGTCGCCGTCGAGGTCGCGTTCGAGTTCGAGTTCGCTCCCCCCCCTCGCGTGCTCCTAGCGGTTGAGCCGCTTCTCGATGCGCAGCACCAACCGGTCGAGCGCCCTTGCCGTTGGCTCGTCGGCCTGCTGGCGATGCTGCCGGACTAGCTGGGCTGTGCCCGGGTATTCGGCCATGGTGAGGCCAATCCGGACGGCTTTGCGGGCCTTGCCCTGGTGGCGGATGAAAGCCGGGACCAAGGCCGTGGCGGCAAGGCGCCGAACCTTCAGGCCTTGGGCCTGGGCGGCCTTGCCGTAGGTCTGCCAGGCCCAGCTCGAGGCCGCCACGCCGAGCGCCTCGGCGAGCACTGCCGCCTCGGCCTCATCAGTGGCTTTCTCTAGCATCTGCGCAAGCTGCTCGGTGCTGTCGATGCGCCGGCACTGGCCGAGGCCGACAATCGCGCCGAGCGTCTTGCTCCCGGCGGCCCGCTTGCTCAGCAACTTGTACGACGAGTCGTCGCAGAGCCGGCCGAGCGCCTCGCCGGCGGCGTAGATCACCTCCGGGTGGGTCGCATTCTCGAAGGCCTGCTGGAGCACGGTGCTCGCCCGCCGATCGCGGATCACGCCGACCGCCTCGAGCAGACCAACCTGCAGGGCCCGCCACTCTCGATCGGTCAGCCCGCCGCGCTGAGGCGCCTGGAATGCCAGGACCTCGAGCATGGGGAGTAGCGCGGCTTGCTTGAGACGCCGCAGCTCTGGTCCCACGAAGGGGATCGGATTGCGGCGCTTCTTGTAGACCTCGGGCCGGTGGCCTTGGACGTTGCGCACCTGCTCGAAGATGCCCGGATGGGTCGCCCGGTAAGCCTCGATCTCCGACCAGAGGTTGCTGCGCTCGGCCGCAGGGATCTGTGAATCCGCAACCGCAATGCCGTCGGCAGCCGCGCTCTGCGGGGTCAAGAAGGTGAAACAGGCTGCCAAGACAGCGGCCGGCAGGCTCCAAATCGTCGCTCTCATCGTAGGCCCTCCCACCAAGGAGCCTGCAATGCGGGGAATCCTTCTTGGTTGGTTGCGCAGTGAACCTCACCCATGGCGATGTGGTAGGCCCAGTTGTTAATGAAGTGCAGGGTCATGCCTTCGCCCGTGCTGCCCAGGGCGTTGAGTGGCGTCCCCAACCGATCGATCAGATCCTGCTTGAAGCCGTCCACGCCATCGATGTCCGGTCCCCAAGTCTCGGGCACGCCCATGTGGTCGCCGACCACCAGCGAGTTGACTGTGCCTGGATGGAACGCGAGCATCGCGCCTCCGCCGACGTTCTCGTAGAACAGGGGCATGGGGACGATTTCGTCGGGCGCCAACCCGGTCGTCGCCACGACCAAGTCAACCATGCCGTCCACATTGGCCTGAGAGGACTGGTTCCAGGTGGCGAAGTCTGGATCGGCCAGCAGGTCGTCGATGCTGACCTCGACGTTCGTGTAGGTGTTGCCGACGTAGCCCATCTTTCCTTCGAGCATCAGCTTGCTGCCGTGGCCTTGGCTCTGCCAGTCGAGCATCATTTGCCGACACAGATCGGGTGAGGAGCGCAGGAGCTTCCAGCCCCGCTCAGTGTGGGCAGGCACGTAGCTCAGCGCCTCGTCAACGTGACCGACCGCCAGCCAGGAGGTATCGACCACCAGTGGCGGCCCCTGAACTAGCTGAGCTTCATAGAAAGCCTGGGTCTCTTGCCGGATGCTCGTTCCATAGATGATGCGCCCCAGCGGGTACCCCTCGGCACCGTTCACGTAGGGCGGGATCAGATCATGGTTGCCATACGAATCGTAGGAGTTCCCGACCCAGGCCATGTTGTAGAGCATCACCGCAGCAGCGTCGGAGCCTTGATGGTGGCCTCGGAGCCAGCTGATGGGATGATTCACATCCGTCGCGTCTCCCCGACCCCAGGGACGGGGGATAGCCACGGTCATGCCGTGAATGAAGAAGCTGTCCTCCGGATTCTCACCTGCCGGATCCGAATTCGCCGGGATCGCACTGTAGCCGGTCTCGAAGAAGTCCTCGGTCCACCAGTCACCCCAATCGTGGATCTGCCAGTACTCGATCTCCGCGGCCTCCAGAGCTTTCGTCAGGCCGTCGACTAGCGGAAAATCGGTGGAGGATGAGTAGACCCGGTTGGTGACCGTCGCATTGCCGAACAGCAGCCACGGCGCCACCCGCGTCTGTGCCCAGTCGATGCCATCGACTGGGTTGGCGTCGGTCAGAATGGGCGCCCCGTCGGCATTGCTGGCCGAGAAGCTCAGCTGGACCGTCCCGGACCAACCGGCCGAGTTGGTCAGGCCCAGGTGGCGCACTCCCTCGATGCCGAAGACGGCGCCGTTCTTGATCTGGTCGGTGTTGACCTGGACGGTCGGGAGCTGCTGACAGTCCGGGACACCACCAGAGCCGCACGGCCCGATGCTGCCGGCCACGGGCGTCCACTGCCAGAGAGCCACATTCGGCTCCTCAGGGTTGTTGAGCAAATGGATGCGCACGTGCCACATCGAAATGTCATCGATGGTCAGGGTACCGATCGTGCCTTCCGGCACCTGAGGCCAGGGGTCGATCTGGATTTTCGCCAGATCCCACGAGTCGAACTCGCCGTTGACCACCTCGTCCTCGGCGTCGGGCACGCCGTTCAAGTCATCGTCGTCGACGTTGGCTAGGAACGACGCGCCGTGATCGGCCGTCCATTCGTTCTCGAATTCTTCGTCGTCACCGTCGAGTATCCCATCACGGTTGGTGTCGACGATGACGTTGATGACCTTCGGAGGCGGGCCTGTGGGTCCCGTCGTGGTCTCGTCATCGCCGCAACCCACCGCCACCACACCCAGGGTGGTCACGGGCAGTATCCATCTCGAAATTCCGCTCACGTTACTCCTCAACCTGCGCATCGCGGGCAGACCTGTCCCGCGGCTCTCTTTTTTCCGGCGAGCAGGCGAACGGCCGCTGCCGCTCCCTGCCCACTCCGCCCCCGATGGGAGCGCGCAGAAAAAACACAGTAAGAGGATAGTGGTTTTAGACGCCTACTGCCATGAGTTCGATAGGCCCGGACGGCAGTTTTTGCCTCACCGGAGAACAACACCCCCAAGACCGCTGGTTTTCCAAGACTTGCGCCACCTTGGCTCGCAGGTTCGCGCCCTTCGGAGCGCCGCCCTGGCGGCCTCGTGGGGGCGGTGGCTGGCGCCCTTGCACCGCCGGTGCCCCACCCCCCTCCGAGCCCTGTTAGAAGGACACTTCGTAGCTCATCATGGCGTTGGTGCCCGGCGCATAGAGGCCCGAGCCGTGATATTTGTACCGCCGGTCGAGCAGGTTCTCCACGGCCAGCGACACTCGCTGGTGGGCGCCATCGCTGAGGCCGGCCCTGAGGTTCCATGTCCACCAGCTCGGCGTGCCGCCCACCGGGATGCGCGCGTCACTGTCGTCCTCAGGGGACAGGCGGTCCTGCTCCAGAGCCC
>JAUVCD010001078.1 GCA_030590865.1 Myxococcales bacterium
GAGACCGATCACGTGCCCCATATCATACGTCCGCGGCCCCTCCTGCCCCGGAACAATGGAAAAATTACCATCAACAAGGCGATGCTCTTTCCCGAAGCCGCGCGCGGCAAAAGCGACATTATGCCGCGTACGGGATTATGCCGCGCAAACCCGGCAACGCCTCTTTGACCTGTCAGAGCGGGCGGTTTTCCCAAGCGTACGCGGCATAATCCATCGGCGATGCTGACCCTTTAGCCGGCTCCCAGCCGGAGAGGAGGTCAGCATGAAGGTGTCTGCACGGGTCCGCGTTTCCGGACCGTTGGTTACGTATGTTGAGGGGTTTGCCGACGCGCTGTCGGCGCGGGGCTACACCGATTTTTCGATCGCCAACCAGCTTCGGCTGGTGGCCCACTTGAGTCGCTGGCTCGCCGGCCGCGCGATCGCGCTGAGCCAGATCACACCTTACACGGTCGAGCAGTTCATTGCGGAGCGGCGACACACGCACACGATGTTTCGCAGTCCGCGGGCCTTGGCTCCATTCCTGTTGTTTCTGCGCTCTCTCGACGTGGTTCCTGCTGCTCCGTCTGAGCCATTGCCGGCGGATGAGTTGCTGCGCAAGTACCACTCGCATCTGTCGGACGACCGCGAGCTGACCCTCGGACGTGTTCGAGGCTATGTGGCGGTCGCCGACGATTTCTTGGCGAATCGTTCCCCCGGTGACTTGGTTGCTGCCGACGTGACCGCGTACGTACAGGCTCATGCCAACAGCGGCGGTTTACTTGGACGTTTGACCGCACTTCGGTCGGTGCTGAAGTTTGTATTTCTGATCGGAAAGACGTCGGTCAATCTGACGCACGCGGTACCGTCTGCATCGTGCAGGCGTCTGGTGTCGCTTCCCAAGGGGCTGGACAACGCCGAGGTCGATGAGATGCTCGCCACCTGCGATCGTCGGACGACGACGGGGCGTCGTGATTACGCGGCTCTGCTCCTGATGGTCCGTCTCGGATTGCGCGCTGGCGAGGTCGCCACGCTCACTCTCGACGACATCGACTGGAGAGTTGGTGAGGTGGTCATCTTTGGCAAGAGCGGCTCTACAGGTCGGCTTCCGGTGCCGAACGATGTCGGAGAATCGATCGTTTCGTACTTGCGACGCCGACCAAGACACGTGGAGACCCGTTGTCTCTTCTTGCCGTGTCGTGCGCCTTATCGCGATGCCACAGCAGGCATGGTCTGCTCGCTCGCTCGCCGCGCTCTACTCGCCGCTGACATCTCACCCAGCGGTGCTCATCGACTACGACACACTGCAGCTACACAGATGCTCCGACGCGGTGCATCGCTCACGGAGATCGCCCAGGTCCTGAGGCACCGTCACATCGACACGACTGCGATCTACGCGAAGGTAGATCTCGATCGCCTGTCGACGCTCGCACCGCCGTGGCCCACGGGTTACAGGAGCCGCCTCGAGCAGCTCCAAAAATTGGCGCAACACTGGCCTGGAGGTGGGTCATGACGACTCCAGCCCTTCATCGTGCGCTCGAAGACTACTTGGCTGTTCGCCGTGCGCTCGGCTTCAAACTCGAACGCTCCCACAAGCTCTTGCCCCGATTTGTAGACTATCTCGCCAAGCTGGACGAGTCGTTTATCACCACCAAGACCGCCTTGGCGTGGGCCACTCTTCCGCGCAATGTGGAGCCCAGGACCTGGGGATCCCGCCTGGTCATGATTCGTGGTTTCGCCAAGTACATGCTGACACTCGACCCGCGCACCGAAGTGCCACCGATTGAACTGCTGCCCCATGGGCGCGTCCGTGTGCCTCCCTACGTCTACACGGACGCGGACATCGCCTTGTTGCTTCGAGCCGCTCAGGCGCAACC
>JAUVCD010000194.1 GCA_030590865.1 Myxococcales bacterium
GGCCGTGGCCTCGCCCCGCGCCTTTTCCAGGGCTCCTTCGGCAGCGGCTCGCTCTTCGGTCACCGCGTCACGATCGGTTGCGAGCTGCTCGGCTTGCCCTTGGGTCGTCGTCAGCTCTTCGGCCAGCTGCTTCAGCTCCGCTTGCAGCTCGACAGCCAGCCGCTCGGCCTCCCCTCGATCCTGCTCGGCCTCCCCTCGCGCTTCCTCCAACGCGCGCTCGGCAGCGGCGCGCCCCTCGGCCATCGTGTCACGGTCGCTGGCGTTGTGGTCCGCTTGCCCCTGGGTCGTCGCAAGCTCTTCGGACAGCTGCTTCAGCTGGGCCCGCAGCTCGGCCGCCGCCCGCTCGACCTGGGCCTCCACCGCCCCCGCCTGCTCGGTGAACCTCGCGTGCTCCTGCTCGTGGTCCTGGATGAGCTCGGCGATGAAGAGATCGCTCTGTTCGGCCAACGCCCTCGCGTCTGATTCGGCGCGCATCTTCGTCTTGGCTAGCTCGGCGGACAGCTGGTCGCGCTCCTCGGTCGCGGCTGCGAGCGCCTCACTGAGGTCAGCTCGAGGCTCGGGCTCTGCCGCCGCTGTCTCTGGGGCTGGCCGCCGATCCGGCTCTTCGGATACCGCCGGCGCTTCTTCGAGCTCGATACCCCAGCCATCGTCAACGGCATCTTCGTCGAGCGGATGCCGCGAATCGGCAGTACGCAAGCTGTCGACCAGCGCGTCGTCGATGACCACGCCGCTCGCAGAAGGCGGGGGATCTAGCTTTCCGTTCGGTGACATCAGCTGAACGCGCTCGATAGCTCACCAGCGCTGTTGGCGAATCTCCTCCCAAGATCTAACGCAGGTCGTCCATTGTAGGAGAGGATGGTGCCGGGTGGCACATTCATGTTGCTGTCCCGTGCTCGCGCTTCTCAAGCGCAATTGGCTTGGCGCCATCCTGGTCGTCAGGCCGGAGACGATTCAGCGCACACCTCGCGGGCTGGGAGCAACCGGTCGCCTGAAAGCTGTGCTGGCGCCGAGAACAGGTCGCTGCCCGTGGTGCTCCGGGCGATGCGTACAAGCCAGCGCCTCCCGCGACGCAGTGGAGTAGAATGGCTGGGTGTCGGAAACGGGGCCGATCAATCTCGACGCCCGAGAGGAAGCATTCATCGGGCGCACCATCTCGGGGCGCTACCGCATCGACGCGCCGATCGCCGCAGGCGGCATGGGCGCCGTCTTTCGGGGCGAGCACCTGCACATGCGCAAGCGGGTGGCCATCAAGATCCTCCACGCCGAGATGGAGGGCGTCTTGGAGTTGGCAGAGCAGTTCGAGCGCGAAGCGATCGCAGGAGCCCACATTACCCACCCGAACGTGGCGATCGCCACAGACTTTGGCAGGCTCGACGACGGCTCGTTCTTCCTGATCCTCGAGTACCTACGCGGCGTGACCCTGGCAGAGGTGCTGGAAGCGGGGCCGCTGTCGGTGGAGCGGGCGGTTCACATCGCCAAACAAGTCGCTGCGGCCCTACAGGCGGTGCACGCCAAAGGGATCGTCCATCGGGACGTCAAGCCCGGCAACGTCATGCTGATGCAGGACACCGAGGATGAGGCGAAGCTCATCGACTTCGGCTTTGCCAAGGTGCCGATGGAGCAAATGTCCTGCGCCGGCGTCGATGATCCGCTTCACGATGCCGACGGCATGTGGGATCCCGACACCGTGCTCGGCACCATCGGCTATCTGGCCCCCGAAGCGGCGGGGGGCGTAGACGCCATCGACGGCCGCTCCGACCTCTATGCCCTCGGCGTCATCATGTACGAGATGCTGACTGGCAAGCGACCGTTCGAGGCAGCTGAGTTCGTCGAGCTGTTCAGGCTCCACCGCGCCGAGCCGCCTCCACCATTCTTCGAGCGCGCGCCCCTCATCCCAGTTCCCGCGCCCCATGAATCGGTGGTCATGCGACTGCTCGCCAAGGATCCGGCGGAGCGCTTCCAGACCGGCGACGAGGTCATCGCCGCGCTCGAACGCGCGGAGGCCGGCCGATCCCGTTCCATGGCGCCGCTGCCCAACGTCGATCTGAGCGACATCGACATGGGGCCTCAGCGTCGCTCGCTGGCGAGCCGGTTGTCCCTCGTGGTCGTCGTGCTCGCCATGGTCGGGGCCGTCGTGTGGCTCGTGCCCAGCTTGCGCAACCAAGCTCGTGACTGGGGCATCCCCATCCCCGAGGCCCCGGTCGAGGATGAGGCTGCCGAGTCCGCCGAGACCGCCGCGCCGACGGAGGTGGATGACCTAGGCGCGGCGTCCTGGGCCGCCCGCCTGCTTGCGGCGCCCAGGGCCAAGGACTGGAAGGGAGGCACCAAGGCACTGTCCGCACTGGCCAAGCTCGACCCCACCGCGCTCCGGGCCGACGAGATGGCCGGGGCAGCACGGGCCGTCGCCAGCGGCGCCGCCGGCGGCCCCTCGGACGATCCAATGGGCACGGAAGTCTTCGAGCTCCTCGCCCAGCGTTTCGGCAGCGAAGGCCTCGATGTGCTGTACGCCTTGATCGAGAAGCACCCCCCGAACCATCCAGCACACGAGCGCGCCCTCAAGCTGCTGGCTGAGCCAGCAACTGTGAAGCGCGGCACCCGGCAGCTGCGCATCGCCATCGAGCTACGGGGAGCACCTTGCGACCAGAAAGAGGCCATCTTCCACCGCGCCGTGGCCGACGGTGACCAGCGAACACTGGACGTGCTGAAACGCCTGCAGTCCCACCCCTGCCGTGGTCCGAAGGACGCCTGCTGCTTTCGGAAGAACACCGCTCTCGTTAGATCGATCGGCGCTCTCGCTGCACGTCTGAAGAAGCGGAAGAAGTAAGGCGGCCTGAACCGGGTTCGCCCGAGACCGCCGCCACCGAGACTAGCTACCATTGGCCACCATCGAGAGACGGAAGCGATGAGCAGCAACTCATCTCGCGCGGGCTACGCCCCAGTTGGTGGACTGCCAAAGTGACTTGGGGTTGGGTTGGTGCAAGCCCTCACGATGGGGCTGGCTCCTCCGCGGGCCCGCGCGCGCAGCTTTCGCGGCGCGCACCATCCAGATACGCTCGAGATCATGAAGGCCACAGACGGCAACACCAGTCGTTCCCACGGACGAGCCCACGGGGCAGCGCTCGCCATCGCGCTGCTGACGTCGGCGACCGCCACCAGCGCGGCGGAGCCCACGGCGGTCGCCACCTTCCACAGCCTCGGGCTTTACTGGACCCCCGACAGCGGCGCATCGGTGGATCGGCAGGTGGAGGTCCGCTTTCGCGAGCCACAAGGCTCGTGGCGGGACGGGCTGCCCATGCGTTTCAACCCGATCGCCGGCACCGACGAGGATCTCGCCGACTATCGTGGCTCCCTCGTCCACCTCAAGCCTGGCACCAGCTACGAGATCGAGCTCACTCTGGAGGGCACCAGCGAGACGAGCACCCTCCAAACCAGCACCTGGCCGGAGCAATTTCCCGAAGGCACCGTCGTCACCGTCGACAACTCGAGCGCCACCCTCGACATCAGCGAGTCGGGAACGGCGAGCGGCTACCGGATCTTCGACGGCCAAGGAGCCACCATCGATGTGGCTGGTGTCGAGACCTACAACATCGTGATCGACGCCTCCTACGTCATCGTCCGCAACCTCAACCTCAAGGGGGCCTCAGACAGCGCCATCCGCATTTACGGCGGCCACGACATCGTCATCGAGGACGTCGACATCAGTGAATGGGGGTCCCTCGACTGGGACGGAGACTTCGCCCAGAACGGGGATGCTGGGATCTACAGCAGCGCCGGCGAGCTCACCCGCGTCGTCGTCCAACGCAGCCGGATCCACCATCCCAACCACGACTCGAACAGCTGGGAGGAATACAACTGCCGTGGGCCGGACCCGAGCGACTGCTCGTACCATCCCGCCGGTGCCCAGACGATCATCTTCTACAACTCGGCGGGCAACCACGTGCTGCGCTTCAACGAGCTGTACTCGGAGCTCGGGCACTACTTCAACGACACCATGGGGGCCGGCAGCAACGGCAGCTACGTTGGGTTTCCGGGGCACGACTCGGACATCTACGGCAACTACGTGGCCGACTCCTGGGACGACGGCATCGAGGCCGAGGGCGGCAACCGCAACGTTCGCATCTGGGGCAACTACGTCGAGGACACCTACCTAGCCCTGGCCAACGCGGCCACGTCGATCGGCCCGCTGTACATCTGGCGCAACGTCTCGGGGCAGTGCCGCAAGGACGAGAACGACGACAGCGCCGGCCCCTTCCTGAAGATGGGCTACGCCGGCTCCGAGTCCTGGATGACCGGCCACATGTACCTGTTTCACAACACCATCCTCAACGTGGACGACCAGGGCTGCAGCGGCTTCGGCGGCTCGGGGCGGTTCATCCATCACGCGGTGTCCCGCAACAACGTGCTTCACGTGCGAAGCTCGCACTCGCGCTCCATCTCCACCAACCCGGACAACACCGACAACGACTTTGACTACGACCTCTTCAGCGCCGGCGTGCCCGACGGCCACGAGGCAAACGGGCTGTCCGGCATGCCCTCCTACGAGTCGGGCCTCTTCGACCGGGCCACCCTGACCGGTGACTTTCGTCTCCAGAGCTCGACCCTAGGGTTCGACGATGGGGTGCGGCTCCATGGGTTCAACGACGACTTCCGCGGCGCTGCACCCGACATGGGAGCCCACGAGGCGGGAAGCGATCCCATCCGCTATGGGGTGGCTGCCGCCGACGTGCCCCAGCCCTGCGAGCTCGAGCTGTGCGACAACGGGTGGGACGACGACTGCGACGGGTTGGTGGATGAGGATTGCCCGGGCACCGGAGGCGGCGGCGCTGTGGGAGGCGCCCCGCCCGACGGCGGTGCTGGCGGCTCACCCGTCTCGGCGGCCACGGGCGCCGAAGACGATGGCGGCTGCGGCTGCCGGATAGCTGGCGTTCTCGGTGGTCTGTCCCGTCCCCTCGCCGCCCTCGCACTCGGGCTCGTGTTGGCTTTGCGGCGGCAGCGGCGCCGCCGTCGCGGCTGAAGCTCTACGGCGAGCGTCGCTGCAGGCCGGATCCCCGGCACGCTCGCGCGGGCGTATACTGGTCGCATGCGACGCTTTGTTTATCCGCTTGTGGTCTTGTTGGCATGCGCTTGTGGCGATAGCACCGTCACCAGCGGCGGCTCCGGCGGCTCCGGCGGAGGTGGAGGCACCACCACCGGCAGCGGCGGCAGCGGTGCCAGCAGCGGTAGCGGCGGCAGCGGGAGCGGCTACTGTCCCGCCGCGCCGCCCACCGAGGGCTCGCCGTGTACGGTTCCGCCCGAGGGCACCGTCATGGGAAGTCGCGCGCACTGCTCCTGGGGCGACGACCCGAGGCCGACCTGCCGCACGACGGCGCGCTGCACGGCGGAAAACGGCTGGGAGGTGACGACCCCTCCGGATGCGTGCAACACCGATCCGCTGCCACCGGATTGCCCGGCGACGCCGCCAACCCCGGGCGCGGAGTGCACCGACAGCAGCCTGGCTTGCTGGTACGCCGACCAGAACTGCTTCTGCAGCGAGTGCGAGGGTGGCTCAGCCTACCCGGTGTGTCAGACCATCTCGCCGCCCGAGTGGGCGTGCCGTCAGCCGGCGGACGGCTGCCCCGACGACGTGCCGCAAGCGGGCGCGCCCTGCACCGAAGAGGGGCTCGACTGCGGCCGCAGCTGCGAGCTCCCCGTGGTGTGCACGGACGGCTACTGGCTCTACGGCTTCAACAACTGCCCCATCTGCGCATCGCCCTCGACGCCGATCGCCACGCCGAGCGGCGAGCGCCCCATCGCCGAGCTGCGCGCCGGCGACCTCGTGTATAGCGCGCACGACGGCGCCATCGTGGCGGTACCGCTCGTGCGCGTCTCGCGCACCCGCGTCGCGGCCCACCGCGTGATGCGCGTGGTGCTCGAGTCGGGAGCGGTGCTCGACATCAGCCCGGGCCATCCGACGGCGGACGGTCGCAGCTTCGCCGACCTGTCCGCCGGCGGCACGCTCGACGGCCAGCGCATCGTCACTGCTGAACTGGTGCCGTTCGAGCACGCGCACACCTACGACATCTTGCCGGCCTCCGACACCAAGAGCTACTTCGCCGCCGGCGCGCGCATCGGCACGACGCTGCGTTGACCGCTGGCCTCGTTCCTGGGCTGGCCTCCGACCTCACCCTGGGTGCTTGCGCTGTTCGCTGTGGGTTGACCACTGGCAAGCATGCGCGTGGAGGGCGTGAGCATTTCTGCCACGGCCCAAATCGCGGGGAGAGCTCGCAACACCATAGCGCGATGGCTGGAGCGAGCCTCAGCGGCCGCAAAGCTCTTCAACCAGCGAGTCCGAGTCGAACGACGCATCAGGATCATTACCAAGAGCCGCTTGAACGACGCACTGCTGGAGTCCGAAGACTCCGAGACCCTGAACACATCGTTCATCGAACGGCTCAACCTGACGATTCGTCAGGGTTCTGCGTACTTGCGCCGGCGGTCACCATGCCACGCACGGTGCAAAGACAAGCTTGGTGAGCACGTCGAACTGCTGCGTTGCCATTACAACGTCGTGCGTCGGCATAGGGGTCTCAAGTTCGGCCGGAAGTGCCGAACGCCAGCGATGCAGGCTGGTTTGGTGACCCGGCCCTTGTCGTTCAGGGACATCTTCACTGCCCGGGGTGTCTCGGCACGGCCTGCTGGTGCTGTCGTGTACGTTGTGCGTGCCGATCTCTTCGCCGCAACAATGGCCACAGGCTCCCAGACGGTCGGCTGGACGCTGGATCAGCTGGCTGTGGCGGCCTGATCAACAGTCAGCGGCGCAAGCACCCGGCAGACAGACGCCGTGCTCGAGGTCATCGGCGAGTTTGCCTGAGATCTACGTGTCTGCCGTACGGCCCCAGACCATGGCTGCGCGCTTCGCGGGAGCACAAAGGGAACCGTCGCGTTCATAGCGTTGGACTTGGGTGCGTCGAAAGTCGTGGAGCCAACTTGGCCAATATTGTGCTAGAGCCTGGCACGACAAGGCGGCCGCTCCCGACGTCTCGGGCTCAGCGGCGCGCGACTGTAGAGAAAGAAACGTACTCATGGGAAATCGACTCTTTATTGGTGGCCTCAGCTGGGACACCGATGACACTGGCCTCCGGGCTGCCTTTGAACGGTTTGGTCAATTGGATGACGTCAAGGTCATCACCGACCGCGAATCCGGGCGCTCACGCGGCTTCGGCTTCGTCACGTTCGGGGATAACGCGAGCGCCCAGCAGGCGATAAACGAGATGAACGGCACCGAGCTTGACGGCCGGACGCTCAACGTCAACGAGGCGCAGGAGCGCTCGCGTGGCGGTGGCGGCGGCGGCGGCGGTCGCGGCGGCGGTGGCGGCGGCGGTCGCGGCGGCTGGTGATCCATCAGCCATCGGCGGGTCGATAAAATCGACACGGTTCCTCCGGGGACATGACTTCGCGTCGTGTCCCCGGTGTTCGTTTGGGGGATGGAAAATCCCACGGACTCGACGACGACTCGTTGGCACTGGGCAACGTACGCCATCGTCCGGCACGAGGTCGACAAGGCGCTGGACAATCACTCTGTCGGAACGCCCGCTCGTCGAGCTCAACCTCACGCCTGTGGGTCCTGAAAACTCGGACCAAGGCGAAATCGTTGAGGTTCGGCTACGACCAGACCAGGCTGCCCAGCCGTGCTGAATATCCTCCGCTCCCTGGTCCTCGCTGGCCTGGGCTTCTTCAAGACGCGCCGTGACGGTGACGTTGCGCTATCGGCACCGGTGGCAGCACGATCCGCGCTCACGTGGCCGCTGCCGCGCGGTCCGTCACCACCGAGCGGCACACTTCGAGTCACCCCAAGCCGACGCCTGCTCGCGCGGATCGCAATTCTGGGACCCACAGGGCTATACTCCCGGATCGATCAACCTGGGTCAGGTCGCACGGGTCAGGTCGCAAGGATGGGCGGCCCACGGGCTAGCGCAATCGACTATCCTCCCTCTTCGTGGGCAACTACCGAATCATCGCCGTGGCGGCTGTGCTCGCGCTGCTGGGCAGTGTGGTCAAGGGCGCGTTTGATGCGTGGACCCTGACGAGCGATCTCCGTCTTCGGGACGAGGGAGTCGTCGTGTCGGGCACGGTGGTGAGCAAGCGTCGAGTCGATCGCGGCAGGCAGGCGTTCAGCTTCGTCACCTTGAAATACACCGACCAAGGCGGCACGACGCGCACCAAAGAAGCCCCCGTGGTCACCACCAGTGGCCTGGACGAGGGCGAAGTCGTTCAGGTGCGTTACGACCCGGATGATCCGGATCGCGTTCTGCCAGTGGACGAGGTGATCCGCGTCCAGCGCCCAGTCATCCAGCTCGTCATCGATGGCATGGCCTTCGTCGCTGGGCTGATCGCGCTCGTCGTGTCGTCGGTGCTCCGCCGCAAGGAGGAGCAACGACTTCGGGCCTTATGATGATCGCCGCGGGCCGCAGGTGGCTGCACCACATCGCCCACGGTGCCCAGACCAACCTGGCACGCCGTTGGGCGACGAGCCGAATCTCTCCGGCAAGCCGCCTGTGCCACCACAGCCGTCCCAATTCTCTGGCGGCGCTGCGGCGTAGGTCTGGCAGCGATCGCGGAGGCAGAGGATAGACGGTGCTTATGCTCATCCCCGGCCCCTCGACCCGACTCTGAACGGGGGTTGTCCAGGTCGGTCAAGAACGGAGACGTCCACTTTGCGTTGCCGCGCTCTGCTCGACAAGCGGCGATTGCGGGGCCTATTCTCGACCTGGATGAAAAGCCCCCTGCTGCTCCCCGCTGCGCTACTTTCGGCCGCCACGCTCTGCGCGTCAGTGAGCTGGGGGGCGCCCACGGTCCATATCATCGTTGACGACCAAGATGGCGCACCCGGTTTCACGCTCACCGGTGACGATTGGGCGACTTGGAGCACCTTGGGACTGGGCTACGCTGCCAGTGACAGCAGTTTTCACTATCTGTCGAGCACCGTGGGCGGCAGCGACCGAAAGGGTACCGCGACCTGGACGCCCGAGCTGCCCTGTGCCGGGACCTATCAGGTCAGCACCTGGTTCCGCATGACCGGCAACAGGACCCACGATGCGGACCACTTCGTGCACGACGGCAACGGCGGATCAACCCACCTCGTCATCGACCAATACGGCGACGGGCCGAGTGGCTGGATTGACCTTGGAACGCACTACTGCGGTGCGGGCCTGGGCGGCTGCACGGTCGTCCTCGATGGCACCGACGACGACGAGTCGGACGAGGCCAATGCCATGCGGTTTTCGCTGGTGGAATGCGAAGGCGACCCGGACGATAGCGTCCCAGCCTGTCCCGAGCCCTCCGAGCCTGGTGTTCACACGGTCAGCAGCCATGCCGGTACGGCATGGACCTCGGGTGGTTGGAGCGACCCGGAGCTTGCCGAGGGGGCTGCCGACGGGCAGACGGCCAGTAGCCCCAACCTCGACAGCGGCGAGACCCTCTACGGCAACAATTGGGGCTTCTGCAATCCGCCGGGCGACGAGACCATCCTGAAGGTTCAGGTCGGCAGCTTGGGCAGGACCCAATACGACTCGGGAGACTACGACGTGCTGGTCGAGCTCTCGGCTGGGGGCACCATCTCCACGAGCTGGCACCACACCGAACTAGCCTGGGATGACGTGGACGTTACGGCCGACACCAGCGATTGGGGCTGGTTCGCCATCAATTTGCTCAACGCGCAGGTTGGCCTCGACTCCCACCCGGGGGGAGCCAATGACGCCGATGTGTGGGTCGACGCCTTCCGTATCGAGGTCACCTACCAGAGCCATGAGCTGAGCTCGGGCGGTGGGGGCGGCTCACCTCAGGGCGGCGCTGGTGGCGCACCCGCCGGTCAAGGCGGCAGCACATCTGGATCGGGCGGCGATCCGGGGTCGCAGGGGCTCGATCCTGTGGCCGACGACGGCGGCTGCGGCTGTCGCGCGGCATCCAATGGGGACCGCCCATCGGTTCCGCCGGCGCTTAGCGTATTGGCTTTGATGATGGTGGCAGGTCTGCGTCGGCGCACTCCGACTACCGTGTTGCGCTGAGTGGGTGTCCTGGTCCGGCGATTCTTGAGGGCGGGCTTGCGCGCCGCACCTAGCGGGGATCCTGGCATGACAGCGCGCCGGTACGCCGTAGGCATGAAGAATCCCTGGACCAGGACACCGCTCGGCGGCGCCGCCTATTCGGTCGGGGCGTCGCCCGACGGCGATTCGGCTTGCGGCTCGGCGCCGTGTGAGTTCTTCACCGCATCGGCGATTTCGCGATGGGTGCTTTCGTCCTCGAAGTTGCCGTCGTCGGCCGCCTTTTGGAGCTTGGCGTGCGCCGCGCAGAACGCGCCGACGGTGTTACGTGCGTGGACGTGGCTGTGCTCAAGGGCGGTGAGGTGGCCGGATGCGGTGGCATAGAAGATGCGGTCGGCCACCGAGTTGGAGACACAGACCGGGCGGTTGTCCAGCATGGTGCAACGCCGAGTGGCAGGTGAGATCTGCTTGCCGTCGACGTCCTTCCGTATGCCGGCGAGGCTTTGCGCTTGCGCGTCGAGGTAGGGCTCCAAGCCGTCGCAGATGGTCTTTACGTGGGGCGCGGCTGCCTGCACGACCTCCTCCAAGCCGCCTTCGGAGGTGTCCATCTGCTTGACCAGCTCGGCGACGGCGTCGCGCGCGGCCTTCTCTTTGCCCTCTTCCACATCGATCCAATTCGGACCGCGCACCCCGGTGAGCGCAGCCTGCAGTTGCCCCGAGGTGGCGGGATCGGCGCCAGCGGCAACTGCCTCGACGTGGTCACCGTAGGCAGCGAGCGTAACCATCGCTCCTCGCCACAGTCGGTCGCTCTTGAAGGCGTCCTGGCACGGCTCGCTCAACGGAGTCTTGCGGCCTGGCGGCTGCTGCTTCAGCGCCTCGTTGAGCTGGCAGATCTCCGCACCCTGCGGTGCCATCTGCGACTGTGCGGACAGACTGCTGCCGACCTTGCCGACCGCTGCAGCAGGTGAGAGCGCACCTCCACCACACGCCGGTAAGAGTGATGTGAGCGCGGCGGCTGCGACGACGTGTCGGAAGTCTGCGCGCGGGGACCAAATCGCCTGTGGATCTCTCATGGGCTCCGTCCTTACACCAACCGAGCAGCGCTGGCAGCGCTGTCGGTCAAGCGCTTGTCCCGGCTACTTCGGCGGTCCGCCCCAGGGACGTTGAGAAATCCTGAACGCACCAGCCCGGTCATCGCGCGAAGGCGGGTAGGTTGCGGGTGGTGTGGTGGGCCAGTCCCGGTGCTGCACGGAACTCACGGATCGCCCCATCCTCGACGCGAATCGTACCGAGCAAGCTGCCCGGCTTCGTCGGCACAATCCCGCGGGCCGATAGGTCCCCCTCGAGCCGCTCAAGGGTCAACCGGATGGTCGTCGGGGCGCCGCCGTCCGCAGACGTCCTCGCGTGGGCGAGCACCACGATGCCGGGGTAGCCCGTGAGCGTGAGCAGCACGCGCTCGGGAATGCAGCGATCCTGCGGCGCGGCCCCAGCCTCCGGCTCGATGGCGTACGTGTAGCACTCTGGATAGTCGCGCTGCGCGGGCTTGGGGTTGCAGTCGACGAACTCCACTCCCTTGGGGCCGAGTGGACAAGCCACACGCCCCTTCTCTGCCGTCGGAGAGGCGCTCGCAGCGGGAGCCGCGGTGGCAGACGCTGCCGCAGCGGAGCGTCCCGCACTCGGGCGCTCCGAGGTGCGACGCGGTGTGTCAGCCGCGTCGGTGAGGGAAGCTCCAGTGGCCGCCGCGCCCGACTCCTCGGCTGAGCGGCTGCACGCGCACGCGATGAGCGCCGCTGCGAGGCACAGCGACAGACCAGCCCATTGCCCAATCGACCAGGCCATGGCTTGCCGTACCAAAACCCTTGTCCTGGCTACCTTGCGCGTCCGCCAATCACGCCGCCAACCGGTACTCATGATCAAGGCCAGTCAGCCACACGCCCGGGGTCGCTCGGCGTTCGTGTCGGCCGTGATTGGGCATACGAGGAGATTCAGCACGGCTGGGTAGCCTGGTCTGGTCGTAGCCGGACCTCAACGATTTCGCCACGGTCCGTGTTTTCAGGACCCACACCATGACGCCGCGCTCTTGCTGGACCGGGCGGGACTACTCCGCGCTTCGGCATCCTGGGAGCGGCTTGTGCAGCCCCTTGCACGGCGGCATGCAGGCCGGTGCACACCGTCCTCCCGTCGGTGCGCCAAATGCCGGGAATCTGTGCATGGCCCGCGACTTGCTGAGTTCTGGGTGCATGGCAGACCAAGGTTCACGCCGCCGCTCCCGGCCCCACTCCTTGTCGAGGCTTCGCTGGTCAACAGTCGCTCTTTCCACCCTGACCCTCGCCGCGCCCTTGGTCCTCACCCGGTTGGCATGGGGACAGGACGACCCGGAGGAACGGGCCGTGGTCCCTGTTTGGGGTCCGGAGGTCGAGCTCGAGCCGGAAGCGGAGGGAGACGAGGACGCGGGGGAAGAGGTGTCACACCCTTCCGAGCAGGCGCGCGAACCCCAACCGACGCCGGTGACCTGTCGGGACAGGGCGGGGTGCTCGAACCATGGCCTGTGCACCCAACTGGGCGATGGCTGCGTTGCGGCCTCCAACGCGGACTGCCTACCGTCCCGTGCATGCCGGCGCGACGATCGATGCCGCGCGCGTGAGGGCTCCTGCGTGGCAAGCCGGGCATCGGCCGTGCACCCCGAGTGCAGCGAGAAGTGCTCGGACGCTGGTCGTTGCGTCTATGCGGACGGCCGGTGCTTTGCAGGCTCGGACGCCGACTGCCAGGATTCGCGGCGGTGCCGAGAGAACGGCGAATGCTCCTACGACGCCCGGGAGCTGCAATGCGACGACGGATTGGACCGACTTAGCAAGCCGTTGATGGTAGCGGGGATCGTGACCTCGGCGGTGGGTGGCGCCACCATCATGGTGGGCTTCTTCACCGGTGGCATGAGGGCCATGTTTGCTTGTGGGTCGGGCTGGGGCCATGACTCGAGCAGCTGCGCAGAAGGAGAGACGATCATGGCCGGCACTGGCATCGCCGGAGGAGTCGCGCTGCTCGCTGGCCTGCCCATGCTGCTGGCGGGAGCGAGAAAGGTCCCGCGCGACTCGGATTCGGAGTTGTCACCTGACCTCGCCATCGGCCCCACCGGCGGCTCGCTGAGTTGGAGGTTCTGATGCGAATCGGGGGAGTATTCGCTGGGGTTGCGCTCGTGCTGTGCATGGGCGCCATGGCGGAGGCGCAGGAGGAGCCGCGGGAGCCTGGGCCGGCTGCTGGAGAGCTGAGCGATGAGTCGCCCAAACCGGCACCACCAACACGGGATTGTAGGAACACCACGGCGTGCATGGCCAAGGGGCGATGTACGCCTCGAGGCGGCAGGTGTCTTGCTGCCTTCAACACCGATTGCCAACAATCGATTTTCTGCGAGACCCACGGCCGATGCGCCGCCGAGGGCGGCAAATGCGTGGCCCGCTCAGATGGGAGTTGTCGCCAATCGGAGCGATGTGCGTCCCATGGTCACTGCATGGCCCGTGACGGTGAGTGCACTGCCATCACCGACGACGACTGCCGGCGCACGCTGGGGTGCAAGAACTGGGGCCTATGCAAAGGGCAGCATGGTACGTGCGTGCCGGATATCGAGCTCCACTGCCGCTCCACTACTGAATGTCGCGAAGAGGGCAAGTGCACCTCGTTCTCCGGTGACTGCATCGCTTCCTCCGCCGTGGATTGCCAGCAGTCGACGGATTGTTCCTTGGAAGAGGAGCCCGAGGATGGGAAGTGCTTTCTGAACCGTGCGGAGCAGGAATGCGTTGACG
>JAUVCD010000744.1 GCA_030590865.1 Myxococcales bacterium
GCGCGAGCCGCATGGTCACGCTGCCCCGAATCCCCACCAAACAAGCCCAGGCCGCAGGGTTTCGCTTCGTCTTCGGCGAGCAACCCGCCACCGTCGTGTCCATTGGGAGCCACGGCTTTTCGGTGCTCGAGCTGCGACCGAGCGGCTCGGAGATCTTCCGGGAGAACTCACGGTGCTCCCAGGGCACCGGCAACTTCCTGCGCCAGCTGGTCGAGCGCTTCGACATGACCGTCGAAGAGGCCAGCACGCTCTGCGAGGGCGTGGCGGACCCGGCACCCCTGTCGGGACGCTGTCCGGTGATCCTCAAGACCGACATGACCCACCTGGCCAACAAGGGCGAGAGCCGCGCCCGCATCCTCGCCGGCCTTTATGACGCGGTCTGCGAGAACGTCCAGGTCCTCATCAAGCCGAGCGTCAGCCCTCCGAAGGTCGTGCTCACCGGCGGCGTCAGCCGGTCCCAGCGGGTCCAGGATCACTTTGGCCGCTTCCTCGAGCGCCACGAGATGGAGCTGTGGCCGTGCCAGGGCGATGACGGCTTGTTCCTCGAGGCGGTGGGTGCGGCAATCATCGCGGCCGAGCAGCTCCAGCCCGTGCCGACCCTCGATGAGCTGATCGCACCGACCGAACATGCCGACCTGCACCGCTTGGCATCCCTGGAGAGCGCCCTGCCCCAGGTCGAGCGGCTCGTGCCGCCCCCGGCCGCGCCGCTGGACGGCACGCCCCGCGAGCTAATACTTGGTTTCGACATCGGCTCCACCGGCTCGAAGATCCTCGCCCTCGACGCCGACAGCGCCGAAGCGGTCTGGGAAGGCTACGTCCCCACCAACGGCGATCCAGTCGGCGCGTCTCAGGCGCTGGTCCGCTTGTTCGTCGAGTCCACGGCGAGCGCTCATCCGGTCATCGCCTTCGGTGCCACCGGCAGCGGACGAGAGATCGTCGGCTCCTTGCTCTCCACCTGTTACGGCGTCGAGCACGTCTACGTGCTCAACGAGATCGCAGCCCACGCCGAGGGAGCGCTGCACTACGATCCGCGGGTCGACACCATCTTCGAAATCGGCGGCCAGGATGCCAAATACATCCGCCTCGCCGAGGGCCGGGTCGTCGATGCGGCGATGAACGAGGCCTGCAGTGCCGGCACCGGCTCGTTCATCGAGGAGCAAGGGCGCAAGTTCTCGGGCATCGATGATGTGGTCCAGCTCGGGTGCGAGGCCCTCCAGGCCGCCGACGGCGTGTCACTCGGCCAGCACTGTTCGGTCTTCATGGCCGAGATCATCGACGAGGCCGTCGCTGCAGGAGTGGACAACCACTCGGTGATCGCCGGCATCTACAGCTCGGTCATCCAGAATTACCTCAACCGGGTCAAGGGCAGCCGATCGGTGGGCGACGTGGTGTTCTGCCAAGGAATGCCCTTTGCAGCAGACGCCCTCGCCGCCGCGGTGGCCGCCGAGACGGGCAGCAAGGTCATCGTGCCACCCAATCCCGGCACCGTCGGCGCCCTCGGCATCGCCTTGCTTACCCGCAAGGCTCTCGCCGAGCAGCGCAGCGACACGAGCATGGAGATGGCACGTTTCCTCGAGGCCACCGTCGCCCGCAAGGACACCTTCGTCTGCAAATCCAAGCAGGGCTGCGGCGGCGCGGGCAACCGGTGCCGCATCGATCGGTTGACCACGGTGGTGCAGGGCAAGCGCCAACGCTTCACCTGGGGTGGCAGCTGCTCGCTCTGGGACAAGGGCACCGGCAAGCAAAAGCTTCCCGATCGGGCGCCGGACGTGTTCCGGGAGCGCGAAGATCTCGTCAAGACCGTGATTGAACGAGTGACGGTCAACCGTGGTCTCAAGCAAATCGCGATAACCGACTCGTTCCAGATCAAAGAGCTGTTCCCCTTCTTCGCGACCTTCTTCTTCGAGCTCGGCTTCGACGTTCGCTATTTCGAGAGCGCCGGCAAGGCGACGCTCAAGCGGGGTATCGAAGAGGCCAACATCCCCTACTGCGCGCCGATGCAAATGTACCACGGCGTGCTGAGCGCCATGGCCGAGGAGCGGCCGGACTTCTTGTTCACGCCCATGCTCCGGCAGATGCCTCGAACGGCGGACGAAGACCATGCCATCGCCTGCCCCATCGTCCAGGCCAGTCCGGACATCATGCGCTGGGATCTGAACAAGCACCCCCGCACCCGCATGCTCTCGCCGGTCATCGATTTTGGCACGGGCAACTACGATTCCCAGGCCTTCCTGGAGAGCTGCCGCAATCTGGCGCTGTCCCTCGGCGTCTCGGGGATCCGCTGGTGGCAAGCCTTCCAGGCCGCCCAGGCCGTCCAGCTGCGGTTCAAGCGCCACTGTGCGGCGCTGGGACGCCAGGCCCTCCAGTACTGCCAGGAGCACGACATCATCGCCGTGGTGACCCTGGGGCGCCCTTACACGCTCTACAACGGCGAGCTGAACTCCCACGTGCCCCCACTGCTCCGCGAGCAAGGCGCCATGGCGATTCCCATCGATTGCTACCCGGTCGAGGACGACGTGCCTACCGTCGAGGGGCTCTACTGGGGCCACGGGCAGCGCAACCTGCGGGCCGCCCATCAGATCCGCCGCACCGAAGGGATCTACAGCATCTGGTGCAGCAACTACTCGTGCGGGCCTGACAGCTTCAATCTGCATTTCTACGCTTATGCGATGCAGGGCAAGCCCTACGCCATCATCGAAACCGATGGCCACTCGGGCGACGCGGGCACCAAGACCCGAGTGGAGGCCTTCCTCCATTGCGTGCGCCAGGACCTGGAACACGACAGTGGTGCCCCCCCCCAGAACGACCTGCGACGAGTGGCTCATGCGCCTCACGGGTTGAACGCCATGCGAGCCCGGGGCGAGCATGTGCTCATTCCCCGCATGGGCGCGGGCGCTGACGTCGTGGCGGCCTGCTTGAACGGACTCGGCATCCCCGCCGAGAGCCTGCCGAAACCAGATCGCGACGCGCTACAGCTCGGTCGGCGCTACACCTCGGGCAAAGAGTGCGCACCGATGGTCATTACCCTCGGCAGCCTGCTGCAGCGCATCGAGACGGAGCCTGACCCACAGAAGCGCTTCGCCTTCTTCATGCCAACCGCCCGCGGTCCGTGCCGTTTCGGCGTCTACAACCTGCTGCACCGGATCGTGCTCGAGAAGCTCGGCCACGCTGATCGGGTGAAGATCTGGTCCCCTGCCGACAAAGATTACTTCGAGGGCTTGCCGACCGGCTTCGCCGTGCTGATCCAGGCGGGGTTCTCGGCCTTCGACATGTTGCTCGAGGGGCTCTATCACAGTCGTCCCGTCGAGCGGCATCCAGGGGCGGCCCAGGCGATCTTCGATCGCTTCACCGCACGGCTCTACCGCCGTCTCGAAGAGGAGGCGCGGCGCGGCGAGCTGGCCCTGCCCAAGACCATGTTGCAGGTCGCCAGCGGCCGACTATTCGGCCTCAGTGCGCTATTGCGTGAGGCTGGCGCCTCTTTTGCGGCCATCAAGACGGAGCGCGCGCTGCCGACGGTGGTGATGGTCGGCGAAATTTACGTCCGCTGCGACCCCTTCGCCAACGACCACATCGTCGACAAGCTGGAAGCCCGGGGGCTCAGAGTGCGCTTCGCGCCCTTCACCGAGTGGCTCGAATACTCAGACCTCCAGAGCCGCCTTGGGGGCAACAACGGCTTTGGAGAGCAGCTCTCGTCGCTGGTGCAACGGCGCATCCAGAACCACAGCTACGCGTGCATCAGCACGGCTCTCGACTGGCCTCCCCGTACCACCGTGGACGACTCCATCCGTGCTGCGCGGCCCTACATCACCGACGAGCTCGCTGGCGAGGCCATCTTGACGATCGGCGGCCCGGTGCACGAGTGGCGCGAGGGGCTGATTGACGGCGTGGTCAGCGTGGGCCCCCACGAGTGCATGCCCAACAAGATCGCCGAGGCCCAATTCTTCCACATCTCGGAGCGTGAAGGGCTCGCGTCGCTGACCATCCCGGTCAATGGCGACCCCATCG
This sequence comes from Myxococcales bacterium, assembly GCA_030590865.1. Lineage (GTDB taxonomy): Bacteria > Myxococcota_A > Polyangia > Polyangiales > Polyangiaceae > JAPYTK01. Next base: position 4,006 of record JAUVCD010000744.1, read on the forward strand.
ATCCGGAAAACGTCGACACCTTCGCCTTCGAGGTGAAGACACGCTTCGCCGAGCGAGTGCGCGCGGCAAAACAACCCCAGGCCACCAGCCAACGGCGCCACTCCCCGCGAGCAACCCGTTGAGGGCCTGAGCCCCCGAAGGCACTGGAGCCCCGAAGGCACTGGAGCCAACGAGGCTCTGGCCCCCAGGCACAGACAACCGTGAAGGCCATCGAGCTCCACCGTTACGGCCCCCCTGAGGTGCTCTGCTACGACACGGTGACGCTGCCCAAGCTCCGGGCCGACGAGGTGCTCGTCAAGATCGCTGCCACGTCGGTCAACCCCAAGGA
>JAUVCD010000201.1 GCA_030590865.1 Myxococcales bacterium
TGCCGACGACTTCGTCCTACATCGTCTCACCACGGCTCGAGCCGGCCGGGGGAGTAGCGAGCTGGCGGTTGACGCGCGCGGGGCGGGAGTAGCATGCTCCCCGCTCACTCAATCTCAAGCCGAGAAGGTCACGATGGATTCGCATCTGATACGCAAGTCGTTGGTTACCGCGGTGGTCGCTGCTCTCGCCCTCACCATGGGCTGCAGCAAGGATGAAGAGAAGAAGGCCTCGGATGGGAAGAAGCCCGCCGCGAGCGCCCAGGCCAAGGCTTCGGGTGGCGCCTCCGCCGCCAAGAAGGACGCACCCAAGACGGCTGCTAAAGGCGCTGCCGGTGCTGCCCACGCTCATTTGTCCAAGGACTGTGACGTGGTGGCCTACATCAACATCACCAGCATTCTTCAGGCCACGGCCATCAAGACCCACGTCGTTCCGGCGCTGGAGGAGATGAAGAAGGCCGAGCCGAAGAAAGAGGATGACAAGAGTTTCAAGGCCTTCCTCGAGGAGACGGGGATTGATCCCCTCAAGGACTTCCACGCAGCGGCGGTTTGCGTCACCAACGTCAAGGCGGCCACGACCGGCGGCGGCGAGCCTGACATGTCTTTCATCCTGAGCGGCAACCTGAAGAAGGACGCTGTCGTTCCGGCGGTCATCAAGACGGGCAAGAAGGACAAGTACAAGGAGACCGAGGTTGCGGGGATGAAGGTCCTGTCCGACAAGGCCGGCGACATCTTCCTGGGCCAAGCCACCGATGGCGCTGTCATCGTGGGCAAGTCAGCGGCCGCCTTCGAGGCTGCCTTGAAGACCACTGACGCGGCTGCGTCGGTATACAAGCTCCCACTGGACAAAGCGGTGTCCATCGTCGTGCCGGCCAAGACCATTACGATGGCCATGGAGGCTGGTGGCAAGGACAACCCGTTCAAGGACTCGGCGGGCAAGGCTGGTCGAGCGGCGGTTGTGGTGGACGTCAAAGCGGGCACCATCGAGGTTCGCATTTCGATGACTGAAGACAAGGCAGCCACCGAGCTGGCTGGCGTGGCCAAGATGTTGCTCGGCCAGATGACCAAGGCGCCCCCGGCACCAGGTCCTGAGGGTATGGCCATGCAGTTCCTCAAGGACGCCAAGATCGAAAGCGTTGGCAAGGACTTCGTCGCCACCGTCACCATTCCCCAGAAAGCGCTGGAGGACCTGGCTAAGGAGATAGCCAAGGGCATCAAGTCGGAGATGAAGTAGCTCGCCTACCCCTTGCTACTTACCATCGGGGTCACCACGCCAGCTTGTCGTCCCACGGCAAGCCGGCGAGGGAGGCCAGCGTCGCAATGACGGCGCTTCGAGTGTCGAGCGCTGAGGCACGGTACTGACTCCGTGCCTCGGGGCCGAGCAGATCGGCGACCAGCTTGTCCTCGTCTCGCCAGAAAAGCTTGGAGGCGTCGACCAGTCCCACCCAGTCCTCGTGCTCGATCAGCCTAGTGAGCTCGCGCCCATAGCCAGTCCACAGCGTCTCGTACCCCTGTTGCAGCCGGTCGAGGTCGGCGCCCTCTAGAGAGAACTGTTCCTCCAGGGCTGCCACTCGACTCTGGACCTCTTCGTCGATCCAGGCTTCGCTACCCACTCCTTGCAGGCTGGCGGCAAAGGTAGCCTTGTCCCGTTCGAGCATCAGACGCGCAAACTGGAGGGCGATGCCGCAACGGGCTGCCTCTTGGCGCTCGAAGCTGCTGTCGGCGGCGGTGACCTTCTCTGCACCAGCCTTGACGGCTCGCCGTTTGGTCTGGCCCTGGACGTCCTTCTGAATGGCTCGGGCGACGACCTGCCAGCTCGACTCGCGGCAGGTGGCGAGCTGCCTACGGAGCTGTGCCAGCCGTGGGTCCTCCGCCGCTGGGGCGGTCGGTGCGGTCTCGCCGGTAGGCTCAGCTGCCGGTTCACTGGGTGCTTGGGGGGTCGGTGGCTCCTGCGCTGCTACCAGGTGGAAAGCTAGGGACACGCCGAGCGCGAGCGCGGTGCCGAAGAACGCCGCTTTGTAGCCGTTCATGCTTGATCCTGTGCCTCAGCCGAGCGGCGTATGCAAATCCCGGTGGCGCAACCGGCGGCGGTCACACCTCGGTGATCTGGGCCCCTACTTCTTGCAGACGCCCTGGTGGCGGTAGATTCGTCCTGGACAGCTTCCGCTGGCGCCGAAGGTCTGACCCGAGCAGCTGCAATAGCCGACCAAGTCGCGGGTGCACCGGCGGCTGTTCGGGGCACATCGACCTGCGTTGTAGCCGCAACCCTGGCCTTCGCAGACGTTGCTCTGGCACTCTTTGGCGACTGAACAGGGGGCGCCAGAGGGCTTGCCCTTGGGGTTGTCTACGCCGGTGACTGGTCTTGGTGGCGGTGGTGCCGGGGGACCGGCGCTTGGGGGGTCGTAAGGGGTCGCCGCTATCGCTGGGCCAGGCTTCGCCGTGGGCTTGGCGGCCGGGGTATCATAGGGCGTGGCAGGCGGTGGTGGGCCTGGCGCCGCGGCCGCGACTGGCGGCTTGGGAGCAATAGCAGGTCCAGGTGTGGCAGGCGGCGCTACGGTGCGCACCGCAGGCAGCGCAGCTGCTGGTTGCGCCGGCTGTACGTAGGGATGGGGCGGCACGCCTTGGGGCTGTTGCGCTGGCGGCGTGCCGTCGGTGCACGCCGACGCCATGCCTACCAGTCCGAGATAGATCCACCAGTGTCGTGTCATGGAGCGCAGCTTGCCTCTGTCGGGCGGCCGCGTCATCCCCTTGTGCGCGTCATCGCTTGGCGGGCACAAAGCCCCTACTGACAGACCGTGATCTCGCCGACGACGTATTGTTCGATGTTCAGGTCGCACACCAGGGTGCTCGGAATGCCGTTCTCGTCGCAGGCGACGCAGGAGGGCGTGTAGGTGCCGCTGCAGGGCGTGCCCACCGTCACCATCGGGCAGACCTCCGGGTCGTTGAGATCCGGGTTGGCGCACTCCCAGACGATGCAGGCGCCGAGGTTGGCACAGCGGCAGCAGGTGTTGCCGTAGCTGCACAGTTGCCCTTCAGGGTTGCAGTCCATGCCTGGGATCGGCGCGTCGGCCGTGCAGCCGACCACGCCACCCTCACCACCGCCCCCGGCGGTGCCGCTGGTGGACGTGGAGGATTCTCCGCCTGCGCCGCCGCCGGAGCTGGAGGGCAGGTCGTTCTTCTCTCCTTCATCTTCGCAGCCAGCGCCAGCAATCAAGAGCGCACAGGTCGCCACACCAAACCAAGCCATTCTTCGTCGTGCCATGGTGTCATGGTCGCACACCCTGGGCGCTGCCGTCTCGGGAAAGCCGTCGCGGCGCGTTCGGCCGCAGGCAGGCGTTGAGCTCCGCTGAGACAGGCGCCTGGCCGTTGCTGTGGGGGCATCACCTCACCGATGACCTGTGATAATCTATCTCTGCCGCGCGTTCGCCGCAGTCTGTCTGCCCCGAGTGCTCGTCGAATCTGGAAGGTCACCATGAAGACGTCGATTTCTTATCTCTCCCTCTCGGTCACTCTGGTGGGAGCCCTCGTGCTGGCCGCCGCGCCAGGCTGCACCTGCAGCGGCGACGACTCGGTTGAAGGCACGACGACGTCGACCTCTGGCGTAGGTGGTGTCGGCGGCATTGGGGTCGGTGCTTTCGGGCTCGGGGGTGGTGGCGGGACCGGCCCCAATGCTTGCGGCAACGATGATCCGACCTGCACCGAGGGTTGCGTCGGTCCGACCTGCGATCCCCCCTCCGAGTTCCCGATGCCTGACGACGACCCGCCGCCGGACAACGTGACTGCCGATGGGGTGACCAAGGACGAGGACGGCTTCATCGTGCTAGACGCGACCAAGTCCAAGTCGGACAACCTGTGGGTTGCTGACGACATGGCCTACAACGTCGGCTTCGTCTCCAAGGTGCGCACCAAGCCGTTCCTGACGGCGCCCACCTACCGCGAGGTCGGGCGCTACGTGTCGGTCACCTGTTTCTCCGACTCGAACCTCGGGTCGAAGGAGGGCGCGGTGCTCGGTCAGACGCCGCCGCCGAACCTCTGCGCCAACCCCTCTCAGGGTGGTTGCTGCGCTCGCGATGTGGCCGGCGGAGCGAGCCACGCTGTCCAGCTGCTGGTCAACCGGCCGTCCCGCACCGCCGTGGATCTCAACGGTGACATGTGGGTGGCCAACCGGGCTCATGGCAGCGGCGCCCATCAGGCCTCGGTCACCAAGATCGCCAACAACCTCGAGGACTGCATCGATCGCAACGGCAACACCATCATCGACACCTCCAGCGATGTGAACGGCGATGGGATCATCACGACCGACTGTAACGACGACAATCTGCCTGACGACATCACCACGATCTGCACCTCAGGCAAGGACCTCGAGTTCTACGGGCTCGATGACGAGTGCATTCTGTTCACCGTCAACCTGGGACCGCCGAGCGGTGGCACCGGTAGGCCGCTGGCCCTGGGGCCGGATCCAAACCGTCCCACAGGTCCTTCGGACGCCTGGGCAGGCATGTTCAACACCGGCGAGTTCTTCCGCATCGATGGGGTCAGCGGGCTCGTCGAGGACCAGGTGCAGGTCCAGCCGCAGAGTGGCGTGAGCTGCAATCCCTACGGCGCCGCCGTCGACTTTTACGGGATCCTCTGGGCGCCGAACGTCAACACTCCCTATCTATTCTATTTCGACACCAACGATACGAATCAGCAGGGCATGGTCACCAGCACCATCGGTGGTGGCTTCTATGGGATCGCCATCGATGGCTACAGCGAGACCATTCCGGACGACGAGCTCCTCATCCAGCAGGTCTGGCTCGGCGATTACAGCGGTGGCCTGGGCGCGGGCGCCTATCGCTACCGACCGGTTCGTGACCAGGGCTTCTGGGGCCTAGGGCAGGGCACCTGGGCCAAGGCGGTCTTCGACAAAGATCCCAATACCTCGGGGCTCGAGATCCGCCAGGGCCGTGGGCTCGGCGCTGACAACCGCTCACCGACCTCCTTCATGTGGCTTGCTCTCGACGGACTGGCGGCCGGCGGCGAGGGGCATGTCGCCCGGATTCCCATCGACATCCCGGACAACACCACGAGCACCTTTGGGCCAGGCGACATGTTCGCCAGCACTCAGCAGGGGATGACCGGCGCTGGCGTGGCGGCCGATTTAGACGTTTGGGGCGTCAACCAGACGAGCTCGAGTGTGGTCCACTACGGTGTCGATGCGGCGGGCAACGTGACCAGCGGGCCGGACGTCATCCCCCTGGACGACAAGCCGAATTCGCCTGAGGGTTTCTGCCCTGCCGGTACTAGCTGCAAGCCCCACCCTTATACCTATTCGGACTTCACCGGCTTCGGGTTGCGCAACTTCACCAATCCTCAGGGCTACTATGCCTGGGTCGAGACGGGGAGCTGCCCGGATGGGCAAACGCTCTTCTTGAAGGTCGAGTGGGACGCCGAGACGCCACCGGATACGGCCATCACCATGATGGCCCGCTCGTCGGACAATCTGGCTGCGCTGCAAACGGCCATCTGGACTGACAAGTACCTGACCTCGCCAGCGGACTTGCTGATCCCGCCGGGGCCTCTGAGCCCCAACCCGACCAATCACATCGAGGTGCTCTTCGAGCTGACCACTCAGACCGACGAGTCGCCGAAGCTCAAGTCGTTCAACATCGTCTACCAGTGCGCCAGCTCAGTCCCCTCGTGACGGAACGCCCATAGGGGCACGCCGCTCAGCCGTCGTGAACGCCGATCTTGATGGTGAAGCGCTTGCCTCCGCCCCAGGGCCAGAAGGCCACATAGATGGCCAGGCCGTCGCCGAGCTCCTTCACGTAGAGCGTCTGGCCTCCTCGAATGCCACCCAGGGCATCGACCAAGGGGGAGTCGGCAAAATCAGCCGGCAAGGCCGCATCAGCGGTCTTTTTCGGGGCTCCCAGGTGCTCTTCCACTTTGGCGGCAACGTCGCCGAGCGCCGAGCCGGGCGCCACCAGCGCCACTTCGCCTTCGAAGCGTGTGTCGTGCTTGGCCACCGCGGAGATGGCAAGCAGCTGCTGAACGAGCGCCAGGCTGCGCTCTAGATTCTCCTGCTGCTGATTGCTGAGTTCTTGGGGCATGGGCTGTGGCCGTTGGGGGAAGAGGGAAGCGCTGACTGGAGGACCGAAGCGCCAGCATAATTGCTGGCAGCTGCTGGCGCCACAGTGCCGTCAGAGCGGGCACCTCCTCAGCCCCTCGTGCCCAGGTGGAGGCTCGGGGCGGGGGGCTCTCAGAAACGCCACAAGGCGTCGAGCTTGCCGATGCCCCTGGTTCGACTGAAGAATGCGGCGAGCTTGTCCTTGTCGGTTAGTGCGTGGGGCCCGGTCAGCACATAGCGCACATAGGATTCGGTGGCCTGATCGTTGAGCCCCGCGGCTTCGTCGCGCCGCGCGGCAGCCAGGAAGCCGCGACGGTAGGCGTCGTAGCTGGCCATCACTTTGCTGCGTAAATCGCGAACCACTTTCGTCATCAGATCCTTGCGCAGGTCCACCTCGCTGGGCAGCTTGAGCGCGTCACCGCCTGCCACCTCGGCGCAGCGGCCGACCTGGGCGGGGAAGGTCTCGTCCCCAGCCTGAGAGCCGTACTTGAAGGGTTGGTTGGCCACGATGGACTTGTCGTCGGCCAACTCGTCCATGGTCAGCTTGAGCGTCACCTGGGCGGTGACGCCGTGCTGCTCGACCTGGTACTTGTGGGGGCAGTACTTGTCGACGGAGATCTGCTCGGGGGTGTTGAGCAACTCGCTGTTCTTCTGGTCCCGGCTTTGGCGGGCGCTGTCCCGCCGGTCGCGGATGTTGGACACATCGTTGCGCAGCCGATCGGCCTTGCTTCGGGCCGACTCCACGCGATTGCGGGCGCTGTCGAGCCACCCTTGCTTGGACCGCAAGTTCGACTCTTCGCTGCTGCAGGGGGAGCTGTCGTCCGGCGATGCCTTGGCGCGGCACTGTTCCACCCGCGAGCGTGCCTGGTCCACGTCCCCTTGGCGCTTCTGCGACTCACTCTCCTCCTTCGACTGGTCCTGCTGCACTCGACTCAGATCTTTCTCTTTTCGAGAAATGTCTCCATCCACCCCCGACAGACTTTGCTCCAGCCGGGCGAGCTCACCGCGGAGCTGCTGAATGCGCGGGTTGGGCTTGTAGGTTTTGCCGCAGACGTAGTCGCAGTGACGGGTGATGGTCTTCTTCTTGTGGTCGTAGCCGTAGTCGGAAAACTCACCCTTCACGGCGACGCCGTGAAGGTCTTCCTCGTTCTTCGGTTTGGTCGCGACGACGCTCAGCAGCAGTCGTTCGTCGATGGCCTGTTGCAGCATGTCGGGGTTGAGCCCTTTGGTGATTCCGGCGTTTTTGCCTTGCCCAGAGAATCGATCGAGCACCACGACGAAACGCAGCTGCTGCTCGAGCTTCAACTTGACCTGACCAAAGTGGAGCTTGGCGTCCGGGTAGTCGGGCCGATAGGTCATACAGGCGGCCAGCTCGACCAGGGCATTGCCGAGCTTGTCCTTTTCCATGAATTTCTGGGCCCGCTTGTAGGATTTTTCGGCCAAGGCGCTGCGAACTCGGTCGTCCAGCTCTCGGGCCCGAGGGTGGTTCTTGCTGCCCTCGAGGACCAGGGTCGTCAGCTCGAAGGCCTTGCGCAGCTTGCCGTTCTCGAACAGCTTCTCCGCCTTTTCCAGCACTGCGTCGGTCACCCGGGTGAGCGCCCGTTGCCCATCGACGCTTTCTGAATCGAAGCGCACCGCCTCCTGGATGAGCGCCAGTGCCTTGGCGAGCTCGCCCCGCTGCTCCAGCGCGGCCGCGCGCTCGAGCCGCTCGGTGGCCTGCCTGCGTCGCACCTCCTTGAGCTTGATGCGCGCTTCCGGGTCGTTGGGATCGAGCTTCGCGGCCTTCTCGTAGGCTGATGCAGCCTCATCCCATTGTCCGGCATCGGCGAACTTGTCGCCTCGGGCGATGGCGTCGGCATAGGCACCGCCACAGCTGAGGAGCGCGAGGGCAACCACGAGCATGGTGATGAAACGGATGAGCACAGACATGGGAATTCTCCAGCTTGTCCCCTGGTGGGTCCGCTCGGGGGCTAGCGGATCGGCGTCTTCTATGGGCAAATACGCTGCGAGGCCGGCGATCCTGCCCCCAATGTCGAGAGGGAACGCGTATCATGCGCAGCCGCCGGCTGGAACGCAGAGACTCGCCCTTGCTGTCTGGCCACTGGACCTATGGCCACGGGGGAACAGATGACCCGATTGCTCTCGATACCTGTGTGGATGATCGCGATGGTGTGCCTCTTAGCCACCGCGTGCAGCTCATCGTCATCCCCGGTCTACGCCGCCTCGGATCGACAGGCTGCCCTCGAGGCGCAGCTCGCTCAGCTCCCCTCGGGGACGGCTCCTGGTGCGGTCGCGCGACGGGCTCGGCTGCTCCGCGCCCTCGGTCGGCAGGATCAGGCACTGGACGAGCTCACCGCAGCGGTGGATGGGGCGCGGGAGCGGTTGGCCTGGGACGATTTGGCGCTCTTGTGGCGTGAGATTGGCGCCATTCACATCGAGGTGGGCCGGCCGGAGCAGGCGCTGGACACATTTGGAAAGCGTCTCAAGGCCGCGGTCTCGCTCGACGACGTCCAGCAGCAAGCCTCGGCGCTGGTCGACACGGGCTACGCCTTCGCGCTGCTAGGTCAAGTGGGTCAAGCGGACGAGGCGGTATATCAGGCGGAAGTGCTCGGTGGCGATGGGCTCATGAGCGACCCGGTGACGGTGGAGCGTCTCGGTCTCATTGCCGCTCTGCTCAACGAGAGCGGCGAGGCTCGCGCTCTCCTGAAGCAAGCGGCCGACCAGTATCGGCGGATCAACGATCCAGTCTCGGCGGGGCGAGCGGCGGTACAGGCGGCCCAAATCGCCGTCCGGGACGAAGGTAGGACTGGCGCCCTAGGTGAGGTCGAGGCCGAGATCGAGCGCCTCTTGGACGGCGAGCCGTTAGCCCTGTTGCGCCGTTATCAGGCTGAGGCCGATTTGCTGGCCAACGGTTTCGCTGCCTGTCAGCGGCGGGCGGCAGAGGCGATCGCCCTGGCTGACGCTCGGGGGCTTCAGCCGGTCGCCAAGATCGCCCGAGTGATCGCAGCTCGCTGCGCCGACGAAAATGGTCAGCTGAAGGAGGCGATCCGTTACGGCCGTGAGGCAGGCAGCATCGTGGAGCTGCAGCTTCGGCACGTGACCGGCGACGTGGCTCGTCAAGAGCTCGGCTTCGAAGCTTTTCAGATCTATCGGTTACTCTTGCCGCTGGAGGCCAAGCGGCAAGCGCCCGATCGGGTGGAGCGCGCCTTCGTGACCAGCGAACGGGCCCGCGCCCGGGCCCACCTCGACGCCGTGGTTCGGAGCCAGCTTGGCGACCTGGCGTCCACGCTGCCCATCTCACCAGCGCTGGCCCGGGATCGGGACGAGGCCGAGGCGCGGATCAAGCAGCTCACCCAGGCGCTCTTGCGCAAGCGCTCGGGTCGCGATCTGGCCGAGCGTCACCGCAATGCGCTATGGGCGCTGGAGGACATCAAAGAGACCATTGCTCGGGCCAACCCGTTGCTGGCACGAGTCTCCCCCCCCGACCCGGCCAACCTCAAACAGGTGCGCGCCGAGTTGCTGGACGACGAGAGCTTGCTGTTGTCCTACTTCATGACCGACAAGCAGGTGTTTCTCTTCGCCATCGATGAGGGCAGTGCTCAACTGAAGGTGCTCGACGACTCGGCTGAGGACATCGACTCGGTGGTGCGTCGCTATCGAAAGCGCTTCTTGCTCGCCCCAGATGCCGATCTGGCGGAGCTCAAGAAGGCCAGCAAGTCCCTCTACAAGAAGTTGATCGCCCCAGCCGGCGATCTGTTGGAAGGAAAACGCAAACTCATCATCGTGCCCCACGGCGCCTTGTCGACCCTGCCCTTTGAGAGCCTGGTCGACCCAGGAGGCAAGTACCTCGTGGCGGGCTACGACATCGCGTACAGCCTGTCGGCGACCCTGGGCGTGGCGCTGGCGAAGCGTGAGCCCAGTCATGATGCTCAGCGCAAGGCCTTCGTCGGGTTGGGCGATCCGGTTTACGACTGGGCGGCCTTCCAAAGTGGCAGGGCGGAGGGTAGGGCGCTGGCGGGCACCCGGGGGCTCGAGCTGTGGACGGCGGCAGATGACAAGCAACAACAGCAGTCCCAGGGTCTCGAGCGCTTGCCTGGCACCGCCAAGGAGCTGCGCGCCATTGCTCGCCTGTTTGGTGCGGATCAGAAGATCTACCTGCGCGCCCAGGCGAGCGAGGAGCGGGTCAAGAAGGGCGCTCTCAAGGGCTACCGGATCGTTCACATCGCTAGCCACGGGCTGATGGCGGCCCACTATCAGGCGCTGGCCCTCACGCTCAATCCCAACGCCAGTGAGGATGGCTTCCTGATGAACAGCGAGATCGCCGAGCTGGATTTGGACGCCGACTTGGTGGTGCTGAGTGCATGCCGGACCGGCTCGGCGCGGCAACGTTCCGCTGAGCCGGTGGCAGGCTTGGCGCTGGCGCTACGGGCTGCCGGGGCAGGTGAGGTGGTCTTGAGCCTGTGGTCCGTCGATGACGACGCGACCGCCGATCTGATGCAGAAGCTCTACCGCCCGCTGGTCAAGGACGGCGCGAACTACGGCCACAGCCTGAGCTTGGCCAAACGCAAGATGATCGAGGAGGGCAAGTGGGCCCACCCGTTCTACTGGGCGGCCTTCGTGCTCCAGGGCAATTGACCGTCCAGTCGTGGCGAATCGCCACCGGATGCGGCGGGTCGTGGGAGGCTAGTCCTCCATGATGATGCCCCGGACCTTGTGGGCCGCGGCCTGGCAGCCGCCGGCCGCCTTATAGGCCTGGGCGGTCAGGTGCTCGAAAGGGAAGAGCGTGACGATCAGATCGTCACCGGGATGAGTGCGTACTTGCACGCCGGCCGGAACCTCGCCGATGGTCGCGCCCCGACTGTTAGTGCCCTCATCATCGAGCTCCAGCCCTCGGGGACGAGTGCAGCCGTCTCCGCCCTCCATCACCAGCGCCCGCCGTTTGCACTTTTGTGCCACCTCGGGTGGGGCCACCAAGGCGACCGAGCGGAGCATCTGACTCTGAGCCAGGGTGTTCACCTCGCCGCTCTTTACTTTGTCGAGTGCGGCGTTGAGGTCGTCCACCGGCTTGCGGGACACCACCATGTAGAGATTCTCGGTGCCCACGTCCCGCTCGTTCACCCGGAACGACTTTCGGTCGGGGATGCGCGCGGCAACCCGAGCGGGTAGCGGGTTCTGGGTGCCGATGCGCGGGTCTGGGAACAGCACGTTGACCTCGCCGCGAGGCGTCGTCTGGAACATGTAGACGTAGGCCTCTTTCGACACGTCGACCTTGAAGAACACCTTCGCCCCAGTCGGTACCGCGCCGCCTGGGGCGACGCTGAAGGTCCCCCCGCCGAGCTGGGCGGGCATCTCGGCGACCATGCCGAGACGGAAGGTCACCTCTTCGACTCGCTTGTCGTCAGGCACCACGCCTCGGTAGAGCAGGTCGAGCGCCCGGGCTCGTTCGGTCTCGCTCTTGGCTGACTTGAGCGCCTCGAGCGCCGCCGGGACGATCTGTAGGCGCCGGCGGGTGTCGGCGGCCTCGGCCCGGTATTGATCCCCTGACAGGACGCAGCCGTTGTACTCGCGACAGGCGCGGGTTTGGGCGGCTGCGAACTGAGCGACCTGGTCGTTGACCCGCCGAATGGCTCGCTCTTCGAACTTGCCGCTGGCGCCTGCGACTCCCATGACCTCGATGCCGGCCTCACCGCTGACGCCCTGGTAGCTGACCTCGCTCGAGCAATCGAGCATCACCCGCTGCTCGCCCTGACAGTCTCGCGTCTCTCCGGCACCAGCGCTCGGTCCAGCGGCCGAGCAACTCAGAAGGAAGAGCAAAGTGAGGCCGAGCGCAACGGTGCTGACGGATTGGTTCATGATTTCGCTCCCAGGCAAGGCGACAGGTGTCGCCGGCAACCATACTACGTGCCAGCCGGCTATTTTCTTCAATGCCGATGCCGTGATCGGCCCGCTAGGCCGTATTCGCCCGGGTCAACGGACCCAGAGGTTGAGCGAGTAGGGGTTGTTGCAGGTCGTATCCGAGCCGTTGTCCCCGAAGTCATCCTCGCCGCTTGCGCTGTAGACGAAGCAGGCCGCGTTGGCCTCGGTGACGCCGATCCCGTGGTCGGCGCGGTTACAGCTATTGCCACCGCCACCGATCATCATCACCGCGCCGTCGCCAGAGCTCCAATCGGACCAGAAACTGATCGAGTTGGGCGCACCGATGTCGCTGGTGCAGGTGGCCCAGGAGAACCCGTTGGTGGTGGCATAGGCACCGCCGAGCAGGGCCGGACAGGTCCCGAGCACCTGTGCCGAGGCCCAGACGGCGCCATTTTGGAAGTTGCCGTAGCTGGTGATGTGGCTGCGGAAGTCGTTGTTCCCCAGGCAGCTGTTGGTGGTCCGCAGCAGGTGTCCGTTGCCCAGATCGCTGCGCGAGATCTTGAGCTCGCTGCCCTCCACCGTATAGAAGGCGCGGGACCACATGTCGCCGTTGACCGTGGGGATGGTGGTGGATCCGACGTCGGTTACGCGGGTGTACCACCACTCACCGGAGTCGAGCATCCAGTTGGCGGCATCCTGATTGCCGAAGCGGGCGATCAGCGTCCAACCCCCCTGATCGGTGGTCATGTCGCAGTAGACGCTCATTTGCTGGATAGGCCCGCTCAAGTCTGGATCGACGAGATAGATGCCGTCGGTCGACGCCGGTATCGAGGTCTTGATGCCCAAACAGTTGGGCTTGACGGTGCAATCGATGTCGTTGTTCTCGGTGCAGTTGGTGGGGCAGCAGCCGTCGCCGTTCTGCTCGCAGGTGATGACTGGCGTGCCGTTGCTGCAGGTGCCGTTCTGGCAAGTCTCGCCGGTGGTGCAGGCGCTCAGATCGTCGCAGGGGTCACCGTTGTTCAGGTTCTGGACCGTGCAGGTGCCGGTGTTGGTGTTACAGACGCCGAGCTCACAGCCCTGGGTCAGGTAGGTGCAGTCCAGCGGTGCCCCGCCTTGGCATACGCCAGACGCGCAGGTCTTGCCGGGGTTGCACAGGTCGTTGAGATCGACGCAGGCCAACCCCTCGTTGCCCGGCACAGGCTCACACTGGCCGTTCTGAGGGTTGCACTCGGCGATGTGGCAATCGTCCGGTACCGGCGAGAAGAAGCAGTCCTCAGGCGAGCCCCCAGTGCACAGCCCGTTGTTGCAGGTCGAGCCCTTGATGCACAGGTCGTTGGGGTTCTGGCAAGCCGCCCCGGGAGGCGCCGCCTGCTCGCCGCAGGTCTGGCTGGTCTCGTTGCAGGTCAGTTCCATGCACTCGCCAGCCGTCATGCCACAGTCGTTCTCCGGGCCGCCGACGCACACGCCGTCCAGGCACGCGTCCTGGACGGCATGGGGCTCGTGGTCATGCATTCCGGACACTACTCCAAGATCTTCAAACGACTGATGGGGACGAGTTGCGGACTATGCTGGCGGGAAGCGGCGGAACGAGAAAGGCTCTGGGTCGTCAACCCCAACCATCCAATCACGCGGGGTATTGGGCCGTACATC
>JAUVCD010000415.1 GCA_030590865.1 Myxococcales bacterium
CGGCGGCGACGACGGTTTCATTTTGTGTTGCCGAGCCGGGCCCACTCGGAGCTTCCGCGTGGTCGCCTCACCTCCGTCGATCACACCGCAACGGCGTCAGGAGATTGGGATGGGAATCAGAGTTTCAAGAAACAAGAAAAATCTCCGCCGCCGCCGTCGTCGGGGCTGTGGTCTTGTGGTGAGCCGTCTTGCGGCTCTCCACAAATCCCCAGCCCAGGCCGCCACGGCGCAGGCCGCTACTGGAGCACGCCGACCCCGCGCTCTTCGGTCTCGACATGCAGTTCCTCAGTGCCCATGACTGGACCTGAGCGCGCCGGCCACAGAAGCTGGCGGCTGCCAACGCCGGTTCCGACGTTGGGGCGAACAGTGGGACCCAGCTCGTCGCGGGCTAGGGCAGGGCCATCCCCTGTTTGGCGTTCGGGTTATCCGGAGACACGGTCAGCACCGCTGCGAACTGGGCCTGGGCCTCTTTGCGGCGACCCATGCGAGCCAGGGACCAGCCAAGTCCGGTGCGATGATTGAGGTCGGCAGGGTACTCGGCCACCAGGCCGCGGTAGTAGGTCGCCGAGTCCGGGTAGTTGCCCACCATGTAATGGGCGTGGGCGAGCCGGGCGCGGGCTAGGGCGTTCTTGGCGTCGAGCTTGAGCACGTCACGGCATGCTCGCTCCAGCTTGCGCCATTGTTTCAGCGCCAGCAGTGGTGCGGTCAGGCCGATCCGCGGTTCGATGGCCTGCGGGGCGGCGGCGATGCCCTTCTCGTAGGCCGCTACCGACTCGGCATGCCGCCCGGCCAGATAGGCGAGCCAGCCGGCGCGAGCATGCACGAAGTAGGACGGGCCGACTTGAGCCTCGACCTGCCTGATGGCGGCCAGGGCTTCGGCCGCCTTCCCGCGGGCTTCGGCCTGGTAGGACTGCCGGTAGAGCTGGGCGACGTCGGCGCCGCCTGCTGCGGCGCTGCCCAGTCCGATCACTAGCCCGGTAGCCATGGCCATCAATGGAATGCGAGTCATCAGCTTCATGGTGGTCTCTCTCTCAATGATTGCCGTTAGAAACGGGGTGCGCGGTCGTCAGATGATTCGTCTCGTGGGGCCTTAGTCAATGACAGGCAGAAGCCCGGCCGAGGTAGTCGTTTGGGGATGAGGCGCGGCCGCCTCGTCGAGGAACCAGTGAGGGGACCAGCGCAGGCCGAGAGCGGCGGTGCCATAGAGTCCCTTGCCGCTGTCGAGCTCGAGCTGGGCCACTTGTCCCTGCAGACCCAGGGCCCATTGCTCACTCATCGGGACCATGACGGTGAGCTTGCCGCCCACCGTGAGATTTCCATCGGTGGTCGTCACCGTCGGCCCGTCCAGTGAGACCGGCCACCGTTGGGGGCCGACGTGGCCCTGCACATGGATCTCGACCGGCTTGGTGACCAGGCTGATGCCGGCAATGGCGCTGACGTCGTTGCCGATCTCGTCGAGGGTCAGATGGGTTCCAGCAGAAAAGCCAAGCTCCGGTAGGGGCCAGATGAACGCTTGGGGCGCCAGTTGAACGTTCCAGCCCGCTTTCCGACCGAGGGCTGCCTGATCGAGGGTCAGGCCCCAGCGACGCCCGATGCGCAGCCGTGCGGCCTCGCCTCCAACCGGCTTGTCGCCGTCGAGAAACAGCCCTGTGCCCCAGGCATCGAGCCACAGCCAGGGAAGGCCGACGCCCAGGCCGGCGAAGACGTCATTCTCGCTCCAGCGCCGAGAGGGGGTGCGTCCTGGCCCCATGGGCGACTCTACTGAGGTGACTCTCGTTACGCTCGACTCGAGGTGGCGGAACGCTGCTCGCAGCACCAGCCAGTCGGCTACCTGAAGGGGTAGGTAGAGCAGGGCTGAGCCTCCGGCCAAGCTCTCGTCAGGTGCCGAGGTGCCCACGAAAGACAGCCACAGCTCGGGATCGAAGCGCTGCTCCCGGACCAGGATCAGTCCTCGACGGGCGTCATCAGCACCAGGATGCAAGCTCAGCGCATCCCGCCATTGCCGCCGGGCGGCGGTGTAATCACCGTCGGCATAATCGTCATAGCCGGTCATCGTCAGGGCCGAGCTGAGGCCCACTTGGGCGTCGAGATCTGCCCCTGGCAACCCGCCAGCCTGGTGGTAAGCAGCGGCCGCACGCTCGCCGTCGGTGAGCGCCAGGCTGAGCCAGCCGATTCGCAGGGCCACCTCGTAGCTGGTCGGTTGTTCTCCCCAGGCCCAGGTCAGCAGGCTCCGGGCCACCGCTGGTCGTCCCGACTTCTCCAGCCGTAGTGACTCGTCCCAGGCGCCCGACCGGTTCAGGAGTTGCTCGTCGGTGGCTGGCTGAGCCGCAACCATTGGCGCGGTCAACAGAGGCAGCGCCCCTGCCAGGAGTCCGAGCGCGGTATTGCGAAGACTGTGCAGCCTTCGTGCCGGCGAGCCGCTCAGCCCTCGCCGTCGATTGGATTGGCCAGTGAGTATCGTCATCGCCGGTCCTCCGACTTGGGGGGGCGCTCTCGGTCGACCGGGCGCATCTGCACTTTTTGGGTCATGCCTCGGTAGGACAGCTCAATGCGGTGGCTGCTACCGCCGAGCGACAGGGTCGCGGTGCTCGACCACTTGGGACTGTCCGCCTGGACGACCAGCGTCGCCGAGGCGCGTTCACTGCGGTACTGGACCTCGGTGCTGCCTGCGCTGGGCGCCACCACGGCGACCAAGTCAGCGGCAGCGCGCAGCCAGCCAGGAAGCAGGAAACGACCTGGGAGATTTTCTTGCCAGCGTAGCGAGCGCGTTTGGTCGAAGGGCACCCGCGCCAGCGCCAACATCACGAAGCGCAACAGCGATTTGGGGCTGCCGTGGTAGTCGACCACCACGAAGCCGCTTTCGTAGGGTTCCACGTGGAGGGTCGCCAAGTTGCTGCGGAGCGTGCGGCGGCCGAGCAAGTCTACCTCGACCTCTGCCGTCTCTTTGCGGCCGTCCTCGTCGCTCAGCTCGAAAGCCGATCCGGGCAGGAAGGCGAGGGACTGGGCGATCGCAGTGTCCGGCACGACCGGGCGCACCACCTCGTCTTCAGCGGGCACGACGAGATTGGCTAGCTGATCGTCGGTTCCCGTACCGGTGACCACATCGCCAAAATCGGCGTGGAGGGTCGGGCTTCCCAGCGTCGGAGCTCGTTGCACCTGAAAGTGCAAATGGGGCACTGGCGAGCGGCCCGAGCTGCCGCAGCGAGCGATCTCGTCCCCAGCACCTACGATTTGCCCTGGCTTGACGCGAATGGTGCCTGGCTTGAGGTGGGCATAGACTGAGTGGAGGAAGGGGCCATGGGCGATGACCACGGCGTTGCCCCAACGATTCCGAGTGTTGATTTGTCCAGGCGGGTTGTCTTCGATCCCGTCTGTGATCTCGGCCACCGAGCCTGCGCCGGCGGCAACCACCGGCAGGCCGTAGCAATGGTAATCCCTCAGCTCGTGGCCTTGGCCGCGATAACGTTTGCCTTCTGCGTCAGTGCCTTCGAAGTCCAAGCCATGCCGCCAGGGCCCCTGGTGGGTGTGTTCACCGTCATGGCCTTGGGTGACGAGCCACGAGCCTCTGAAGGGCAGGCGAAAAGGCAGCCAGGCGGCGTCGCCAAACCGTCGGATCCGCGACAAATGCCCAGCGAGCGCCTCTTCTGGACGGTCTCCTGGGATCGTGGAACGTGGCCGCCGATCTTCCAGCCGGCGTCTGGACGCGGTGAGCAGCAGGTGGGTGGTCACCACGAAAGGCAGCGACAGAACGGGCAGGTAGGCCATGGCGGTTGCTGGGGTCAGGGCGTAGCTGAGCAGCACCGCCACCGCGGCGCTGCCCGCGGCGAGCACGATCGACGACGTGTGAGGCACGAACCAGACGCCGCCGATGGCCATCGCGGTCAGCACTGCGTTGAACGACGCAATGACATCGAGCAACGACCAAACCGTATCGGCGCGCAGTAGCTCACGCATGCCAAGCGCTACCGCGCCGCCCACCAGCGCCAACAGCAGCGCAATGCGACTGTGTAGAGCGATGGCCAGGATCACGGCCACCCCTGCTCCGGCGCCACTCAGAAACAGCAGCGAGGCCGGCAGATCCCACCACCCTGAGGCAAACAAGCCGGTCGGCAGGAGCGCGGCGGGCTCCATGATCTTCCACGTCGATGACGAGGCCGGCAAGCTGCGCGAGGCCAGATGCACCACCCAGGTGGTGGCAATGAAGGGAAGCGAGTGGCTCGGCAGGGTCACCGTGGAGAACACGGACTCGAAAGAGGCGTAGAGAAACACCGCCAGCGGTGCGGCGAGGGCTACCAACACCAAGGGATGCCCGCCTTCCGGCGCGAAGACCCCGAGGGCCAGGGTGGCCAAGACGGCGGTGCAGGCAGGGCCCCCGTCTCGCAGTGACTCGGTGCCCAGACCAAAGAGGTAGGACACCGTCACGGCGATGAGGATCGCGGCGACCGTCATGGCGGCCAGCACCGGGAAGCTCGCAATGGCCAGGGCTACCAGCAACCCGGCGCGCAAGTCTCGGGAGAACAAGATTTGCGCATAGGGCCGAAGCAGCACCTCGGCAGCAAGGCGTAGCGGCTTGGTGTCCGCGGTCAGTGAGAGTGACGCTCCAGCCACTGGGGCATCTCCTCTTGGGCCAGTAGGGTGTCCACCGTCTCGGCCCGCCTAATGAGCGAGTGTTCGCGTGTCGGCGATACCATTACGACGTTGGGCCGCGCGGTGATGAACTGCTGCCACTGGGTCACGTTGTAGGCGCCGGTGTGGGCAATCACGACGCGGTCACCTGGCTGCAAGGGTGGGAACATCACCCCCTGCCGAATGACATCGATGTTCATGCACAATGGGCCGAAAAACACGGTCGGCTCGGACACGCCGCGGGTGGGCTGAGCCGGGTAGACTGCGTGGCGATACCACCAGGCGGTGGGCAGAATGTTCACGCCGGCGTCGATCACCACAGCCCGGCGCCCGTCCACCAGGCGCTTGTTGGCCAGCACGGTGGCGATCAAGGTGCCCGCATCGTCCACCAACCCTCGGCCAGTCTCGAGCACGATGCGGGGAAGCGTTGCCCCCTGGTACCCTTCGTCCAGCCCCTCGGCCATGGCTTCCACGTATTGTCCGAGCGACGGGGTGACTTCCTCTCCTGGCAGGTATTGCTGAAGGAGCGTGTTGTGAGAGGCGAAGCCGCCCCCGAGATCGATTGAGTCGATGTGCACGTCGTGGTCCCGCTCGAGCTCGTGGGCAAAACGCGCCAGCGCCAGAGCTTGCAGCCGATAGGCATTGGGATCGAGGATGAACGTGCCGATGTGGCAATGCAGGCCGGTGAGCTCTAGCCGACCGCCTCGCTGCAGCCGCCGGACCGCTTGCAGCGCGCGACCATTTTCGAGGGTGAATCCAAAACGGTCCCACTTGTCTACCGGTAGGTCCGAGACGTTCACCCGGATGCCCACCTGGGGGGTCACCCCGAGCTGCTCGGCGACTCGTTCGATCAAGGCGAGCTCGTCGAGGTGGTCGATGTTCAGGCGCACGTTTTCACGAAGTGCCTGCTCGATGTCCTGGGCGGACTTGCCAGGACCGTTGAAGATGATTTGGGGCCCTGGCACACCGGACCGCAGGGCCTTTTCGAGCTCGAACCCGGAGACCACCTCGGCCCAGGCGCCCTCTTGATGGAATACCGAGCAAATGGCGCCCAGGTAGTTGGTCTTGTAGGACCAGGCGATGGTGAAATCCGAGAAGCGCCGAGCGAGCTGCTCTCGAAGCTCTCGGACCCGGTTGCGCAAGACCTGCTCGTTGAACACGAACAGGGGAGAGCCATAGGTTGCAACGAGATCGGCGACCGGGACGTGGCCTAGTTGGGTCACCGGGCGCAGCGCTGAAGCGGCGCCGAACTTGTCCCACCCTCCCAGGGCGTGACGGACGATGACTGGGCGTTCGTAGCGGGGTTTCATGGTGTGACTCGCAGGCTGACTGACCTTGGGTGGTGGGCTGGGTGCTGACGCTCCCGCCCGATTGGGGACTAGGCCCCGGATGGGTCCGATGGGCTGAAGCTGCCGGCGGCACTGAGCGCCCCGTAAGCGGTCATGTCGCTGATCTGGTCGAGCGAAATGCGCACGAACTGCACGCCCACACGGTAGGGCGGCAGTGGATCGACTTGGCGCCCGAGGGCCAGCTCGACGCAGGCGAAGGGCAGGTTCTGCCCGGCGCCGGTGGTCAGGTGGACCCAGGCCGGAAAGCGCGGGTTGATCTCGGCGACGTAGAGCTTTCCAGAGGAGCGCTCCTTGAGGATCTCGACCTCCAGACCTCCCCGCCAGCGCAAGGCGGCGATGACCTGGCGAGTCAGGTCCAGCATGGCCTGATCTTCGATGGTGACGCCCGACCATGCCTTGCCCTGTTCGGTCAGGGCCATCTTGCGCATCGGTACGGCTCCGATAGTGTTACCGCGCCCATCGCCGAGGGCCGCCACGTCGTATTCCTCGCCTTCGATGAAGCGCTGGCCGATGACGGGCAAGCCCCACTTGGCGGCGTGATGGTGAAATGCCGAGAGGGCGTCCGCTTCGGTGTAGGCGATGGCGGCGCCATAGAACACGCCTTTGATCACCAACGGTAGCCCTAGCCGGTCCACTGCCTCGGGGATCCCTTCAGCGCTCATCAAGGACGTCGATTCTGGCACTGGAAAACCGGCGCGCTTGCCTTGTTCGGCAAGCTGGGCCTTCGATACCGCCTGGAGCGATTCGAGGGAGGGGGCGAAGGCGCTCACCTCGAGGGCTGCCAGGTCTTCGCCTGCTGCAGCCAGCGGACGGAGCTCTGAATCGAGGGTCGGCAGCAACACCTGGATGCCGAACTCTTCGCGCAGCTCAGCTAGCCGTGCGACCGTGGCGGCCCGGCCGACCGAGGGGTAGGGCAGCAGGGCGCCCCCATCGAGCAGCCCGTCGGCATAGAAGCCTGGGTCCAGGGCCTCGTAGCCCAAGCCGATGATGCGGCCTTGGAAATCGGGGGCAGCACGGAGTGACCGGCACACCGCCACGCCCGGGGCGGGGTTGTCCGTGGCGTTCATGCCGGTGACCGCCACGGTCACGTCAACGGGCTTGCTCATGCCGTTGGGCCTTCAGGGGTCGCCACGACGAGGGCGTATTCCTGGAGGCGCGCGACGAAATCTTCGACGTCTCGAGCCAGGTCTTCTGAGCCGTCGAGGTCGAAGTCGATGCCCAGCTTCTCGGCGATCTGCTCGCCCACCTCGCCACGCTTGAGCGCCTCGAGCACCGCCAGCCCGGTGGCATTGAGCGTGAAGGTGTGGCCCGTGCGGGGATCAAACACGAAGCCGTTGTCGTTGATGGCGAGCTGCTTGAGGTGGGAGGAATCGAAGCTCATGGCAATCGGTGGGGGCGCGGTCCCTACATCCTTGGTTGGTCTTGTCGCTGATCGGGGCGCTTATTGGTGTAGTGTGTGGTCGGGTGTCCGATGGGTCAACGGGGCACGATCTTAATTCCTGCAGAGGTGGCATCTTGGGCACCCGAGCACCCTCATGAGCCGGGACAACCGCCGGCGAATCAGCGGTATCGCCCTAGGGCTCGAGCTTTCGTGGATCGAGTGATCTGCTACTCCCCCATGAGGCGTGCAGAGCGCAAATATGGTAGTCCTCTCAGCATCGTAACGAAGGCAGATACTGACTGAGGAGGTAGCCAAGATGCTTAAGGAACTCTTGTTCGCAGGTGGGTTCGTGCTGTTGATGGTCGCGGCTTGTAGCGACGACACGACGGTGGAGGGTGGAACCTGCGTCGCCGGGGAGACCCGGGCGTGCACCGGTGCGGAAGGCTGCTCGGGCTTTCAGACCTGCAACTCCGACGGCTCTGCCTATGGTCCCTGCGAGTGCGGCAGCTCTAGTGGCACCGGCGGGAGCACCAGCGGCACCGGTGGCACCACCAGCACCAGCGGCACCGGGGGTAGCACCAGTACCAGTGGCACCGGCGGCGGCGGTGGTGGCGTAGGCGGGAGCACCAGCGGCACCGGTGGCTCTGGTGGCGCGGTCGATTGCCCCACGACTGAGCCCGATGACGACAGCGCCTGCACCGAGCCTAGCGGAACGTTCTGTCTCTATAGTGACATCCATTGCGAGTGCTGGGATGGCGACTGGGGGTGCGACACCTGCCCGTCGACAGAGCCCACCGACGGTGAGAGCTGTCAGGGCAGCACCGGCTCGCGGTGCTTCTACGACCCGAACCAGTGCACCTGCTTCGGCGGCGGAGCTGCCGAGTGGAACTGCGCGACCTGTCCCAGCACCGAGCCTAGCGGCACCTGCACCGAACCTGGGTTGCATTGCGCTTATGGCGCCACCGAGTGCCGCTGTCAGCAGGGTAACTGGGTCTGCGCCTGAGCGAGCCGTTCTGTCTAGCCGTCCGCTCCGTTCTTCCAGCCTAGGGCGGAGAAAGCAGGATTGCGTCGCCGCCGCTTGGGTCGGCGGCGCCCTGCGGCTGGTACTATGGTGCGTTGGGTTCGAGTGACGCTCTTGACTCGAAGGAAGCGCAC
>JAUVCD010000754.1 GCA_030590865.1 Myxococcales bacterium
CTGTTCTCGATGACCCACCTGCACATGTCGTTCTTGTTTGCCGCCCTGGCCTTCATTCCCGGGCTGTTCTGGGGATGGCTCTTTGCGCGACGACGCAATCTCGTCGGTGTCACCCTGTCTCACATTGCCGTAGGTAGTTACGTGTTCTTCATCATGGGGGTGGCGCTCTAGCGCCGGAATAAGCGCAGTGGCACCGCGCACCGTAATAGGTGTCGCCCGTTTGTTGGTGAAGGCCCGTGAGGCTCACCCGACCTGGGGGCCTCGGAAGTTGCGCCGAGTGTTGTCCGAGCAGGAGCCTGGCGTGCAACTGCCGGCGCCGGGCGCCGTCAGGGAAACGCGAGCTTCACCGCGTAGACCGGATCCGAGCGATTGGTGATGACGAAGGCGATGCCCAGGTCGGGCGCCACCTGGAACTTTCCGGCGGGGCCCAGCGGGTACGACGGGGGAGTTGGAGGCGTGCCATCGACGTGCACCGTCGTCCAGACCCACTCCTCCGTGCGCCAGTCCCCTTCGGGGGGAGTCAAGAAGTAGAGAGACGAGCCGGTGACCCAGGCCACGAAGCGGCCGAGGGACGGCACCCACTCGAGTCCGACAAATCCGTTGAACTCGTAGGCATCTTCTTCGAGCGCGGTGCCGCCAGTCGACGTAACGAGCACATGGTGTTCATCGGGGTTGGCCAGATCCTTCACCATGAGCCCGACGTTGTCCGTGTAGAAGAAGCGCGCGACGACGAAGAGGTCGTGGACCGGATCGATAGCGCCCGTTGCATGGGAGGGCGGGGCGGTGTCCGTTTCGTAGGCCGTCCAGGACGTTGTGTCGACATCGTACCGAGCGAGGCCTCCTGTGCCGTAGGTATGCCGCCATACCCACAGCGCGTTTCGGCTCTGGTCGAACTCGGTGACCACGTACCCTTGGGTTTCGGGGATCGGGGGCAAGTCACTCCAGCTGGCACTTGCGTAGTTGAACGCAGCACCGATCGGACTGCCACATCCACCGTCTGGGTTGCCGGGGGGAGCCGATGGTGCGTCTCCAACGGTCGGAGTCACGAATTGGCGGGTCGTTGGGATGTAGGCAACGGTATCGTACGTATGTTTCGCAATGGGATGGCCGTCGTAGAACCGGCAGGTCTCGAGATCGAGCCCGAAGGTGGTTTCATCGCCGGGAGTCTGGCCAACGGTTGGCTCCGAAAGCCGCGACCACAGCAACGTCCCGAGGTCGAACAAGTACACCTCGTTGCCATAGTATGAATTGTGGCCCCCGCCCCACAGGGTGAGCCCTCCAAGAGTGCCCTCTTGGCTTGCGAATACGCCGCCATTGAAGGCGTGGATCACGCCGCCCTGACCGCTTACCGCCGAGTATCCGCAGTCTCGCTCCGGGCAGGGGTCGACGTCAGAAAAAAGGTTCCGCGAGATCTGAGTCCACGTATTGGGCACGAGGTTGCGAATCTCGTCCGGAACCTCGATGGGTGTGCCCGCATCGGGCGGCGATGCGTCCGAATCAGGGACGTCCGCGTCCATGACGCTCCCCGCATCAGCGCTCACATCCGTCGATGGGGTCCCGCATCCGCCGCAGCACGCAACGAGCAGCATCATGGTCCATCGATTGCTCATAGGACTGAGAGTAGGGGGGTTCAGTCAACCTGGGTCGGATCGCGCAAGCACCTCGACCGGTGTGAGCTGGTCGATGGTGGTGCCGTTGCCGATCTGGCCGTTGCCGTTGGAGCCCCAACAATACACCGATCCGCCGGTGGTGACCGCGCAGACGTGATTGTGGCCATGTCCCACCAGCGCCACATCCGGCAAGCCTGCGACGAGCTTGGGCGTAGGGCTCGGATCGAGCGTCCCGTCACCCAAGTCGCCGCGGTCGTTGCGTCCCCAGCAATGGAGCTCGCTGCCCATGCGGGCGCAGCCGCCGGCACTGCCAACGGCGATCTGATCGGCGCCTTGGATGGCGTCGGCAGCAAAGGGTGCCGCGCAGGTGGCCACGATGTCGAATGCGGCGCAAGCGCCGGGGCCCCAGCAGGAGGTACTCTTGTCCTGGTGCAGGACGCAGGACTGGCCGTCGTCGGTCGTCACGGCCGTTACTGGAGCCAGGCCGGCCACCACCTCGGGCGACAACCTCGGGTCGTTCGAGCCGTCCAACCGCCGGCCCCAGCACCACAGCGCCCCGGCCGAATCGATGGCGCAGCTGCGGTCGCCTGCCGCCGTGATCGCGCTTATCCCAGACAGCCCGGGGACCGGGGCCGGCGCCTCCCGTCCCTGTGGCGTGCCGTCACCCAGCTGCCCATCGCCGTTCTCGCCCCAGCACGCCACCGTCCCGCTCGCGAGCAGCACGCAGACATGGCCGTCGCCCACAGCCAGGCTGTCGACTTGTCCTCCGACGCTCACGGTCTGATCGGTGCCGCCGTGGTCGTAGCCCATGCAATGCACGGTGCCGCCGCCGACCGCCGCGCATCCGAAATCTCCGGCGAGGGCCATCGAACGGATCCCGTCGATCTCGAACACATGGGTGGGCGATTCGAACTGGGTGTCGCGCGTGGTGCCGAATTGGCCGTTCTGGTTCCAGCCCCAGCACCACATCTGGCCCCCCTCGTAGACCACGCAGCTGCCCAGACTGCCCAGCGACATGGCGAGCGGCGCGCCGGTGGGAAACGAGCCCGCGTGGCCCCCGCCGCCGTCGTCGTCGTCGTCGTCGTCGCCAGTGGAATCCGAGCTGCCGCAGCCCGCCACGATGGCGCAGATCGCGATGGCAATGACGCCCCATCTTCCGTTCTTCATGGCCTCTCCTGTCGACGAGCTCCCAAGCGTAGCCCAGGCCCGCATGCACGCAAACGCGTCTCGAGGTGGTCTCTCATGATCAGAGCGAGAAGCGGAGGGTCACCATGTCGGTGCCGCTGTCGGGGTTGAAGGCCCACCCGCCGACCACGAGATCGCCGTCATCGATTAGGGCAGAGGTTGCTCGCCCCTTGCCGGGCAGGGTGAACACGGCCGGGGTGTCCCCGTTCATCTCCGGCGCCCCGTTGGGCCGCAGCTGCCACACGGTGAGCTGGTCGTTGCGCCCATCGAAGATCGAGCCGGCGACAGCGATACCGCCGCCCGGGAGCTCGGCCAGGCCCGACCAGGCCTGGAAGTAGGCCGCCTCGTCGATCTGGGCGATGCCGCCGTCGCCGAAGCTCTCATCGAGGTTCCCGTCGGCGTCGGTGGCCACGATCACGTAGGGGCACTGGTCGTCGATGAGACAATGAATATCGCTGCCCCCGGCGAGGTAGCCGCCGCCTTCCCGTGCCACGAGCCGGAAGAGGCGAATCGCCTGGGGAATGACCGTGTGGCCGCCGCTACCAAAGGAGGTGTCCGGGCTGCCGTCCTCGAGGAGGCGTCCCATATAGGATTCCTGGAAGCTCGACTGACCGGTGATGACGAGCCCCCCGTCGGGCTCGACGAGCACGGCCCCGGCATAGCCCGCCGCCCCCGCCGCTCCGATCACGACGCCTTGGTCGCCGAAGCTCGAGTCGTGAGAGCCGTCCTCGAGGAGGCGGATGACCAGGGCACCATCGGGCACCACCTCGCCGGTCACCACGATGCGCTGCTGCCCGTCGACGGCGACGTCGATGACCATCCCGTTGCCTGGCATCAGCACCACGACGCCTTGGTCGCCGAAGCTCTCGTCGCGCTCCCCAGTGGGCAGATAGCGGCCCAGCCGATAGCCCATCAAGGTGGCCAAGGTTCGATCTTGGTCGTCGACGGCCATGCCGTTGGCTTGCTCGTCGTAGGCAAATCCGTCGGTGCCGAAGCTCGTGTCGTGCTCACCGCCGGAGAACCGCGCCTGGATGCCCTTGATGGCGGCTACGCCCGTGGCCAGGATGGATCCGTCCGAGCGGCTCCCCATGTCCCAGAGGACGTCCGGCGTGGCGCCGGAGCCGGCCTGGGCCAGGCCGTCATCACCGAAGCTGGTGAGGACACTACCATCCCCTTGAAGGGCGACGGTCTTGGTGACCATCTCTGGGATGTCGTCGCCGGGAGCCGTGCCCCGCCCGGAGCCAGGCAGCAGCAGATTGTCGTTGTCGTCGAGCAGCACCGCCGCGGCAGCTCCGCCCCACGCAAGCAACTGGTAGGCCATCGTGTTGTCGAAGGTCACGGGCGTGCCATCCGCGGTCAGGCGGGCGATCCCGCGAAAGTGGGTGGCGGGAAAGCTCGACACGTTGGCACTGACGACGACGATGTCGCCGCCC
>JAUVCD010000005.1 GCA_030590865.1 Myxococcales bacterium
GACGCCGCCGAGCACGCTGGCACCCTCGGCAAAAAAGCGAAGGAGCCACTCCCCCTCAGAAGCAGACGCAGAATCAGCGTCAGAGGCAGAAGCAGAAGCAGACGCGAAACGGAGGCGGCGTCGGACTCGGACTCGGACTCGGCCCCGGACCCGGACTCGGACCCGGACCCGGACCCGGACTCAGACGCGGACCCGGTACCTAGCCTGCGCTCCAGGACTAATCCAAGTCCTCGAGCAGCACCTCGGGAAACTCGCGTAGCTCGAAGTCTTTGTCGAGGCACACGACGTCGACCATCGCCTCGGTGAGCAACTCGTCGCCTCGCATCAGCTTCTGGTCCATCTTCATGCGATAGGGGCTGCCCGGTACCAGCTTGGTGACAACCTCGCATTCGTCCCCGAGCCGGCCGGGCAGGTGGAAGGTCACCTCCATCTTGAACACAGCGAAGATGACGCCATCATCGTTCCAGTCGCTGATGGGACGGCCCCGGGCGCTGATGTACTCGCTCCGGCCTCGCTCGAAGAACTTGAGGTAGTTGGCGTGATAGACCACGCCGAGACAATCGGTGTCCTCGTAATAGACCTTGACGGGCAACCGCAGCGCCATGGTGACTCCCTCGCCTAATAGGCCTTGGCGAAGAGCACCCGCCGCGGGCTGGGCTTGCCGGTCACGATGCAGCGCCCCGGCGTCTCGTCGCCCTCGAGCGGAATGCTACGTATGGTGACCTTCATCTCCTTGATCTTCTCCTCCACCTCGGCCTCACCGCACCAATGAGCCATGGCGAAGCCGCCGTGGACCTCGGGCTGCTTCTTGTTCTTTGGAGTGAAGTAGTCCACGAACTCGTCCCAGTCGTCGATCTCTCGAGTGTGCTCCGCTCGGTTGGCGCGGGCCCGCTCGAACAGGGCGGTCTGGATTTCGCCGAGCACCGTCGGCACGGTGGCGACCAGCTCGTCCACCGTGACGCTCTTTTTGTCCCGAATGCCCTGGTCGCGGCGCACTAGCATCGCGCCGCCGGCCTCCACGTCTCGAGGGCCCACCTCGATGCGAATCGGGACACCTCGTTTGATCCAACTCCAGTTCTTTTCGCCGCCACGCAAATCGCGGGTGTCGACCTCGACCTCCAGTTGCCGATCGCCAAAACGCTGCTCACGCAAGCGAGACGCGAGCTGCTCGACATGGGCCATCACCGCAACCTTGCTGTCGTCATCTCGGAAGATGGGCAGGATGGCCACGTGAGCCGGCGCGATGCGCGGTGGCACCACCATGCCGTCGTCGTCGGCATGGGTCATGACGAGCGCCCCGATCAGCCGGGTCGACACGCCCCAGGAGGTCGTCCAGGCGAGCTGTTCCACCTCGTCTTTGTCCTGGAACTTGATACCGCTGGCCCGGGCGAAGTTCTGCCCGAGAAAATGGGAGGTTCCGGCCTGCAAGGCCTTGCGGTCCTGCATCATGGCCTCGATGCAGAAGGTGTCGAGAGCACCAGGGAAGCGCTCCGACTCGGTCTTGCGCCCCTTCACCACCGGAATGGCCATGTGGTTCTCGACGAAGTCGGCGTAGACGTCGAGCATCCGCCGAGTCTCCTCCAACGCTTCGGCCTCGGTGGCGTGAGCGGTGTGCCCCTCCTGCCAGAGGAACTCGGTGGTGCGAAGAAACAGCCGGGTGCGTAGCTCCCAGCGCACCACATTGGCCCACTGGTTGATCAGCAGCGGAAGATCTCGGTAGCTGTTCACCCAGCTGGCAAAAGAGGCACCGATGATGGTCTCCGAAGTCGGCCGGACGATCAGCGGCTCTTCGAGCTTCGCCTTGGGATCGACGATCAGCCCTCCCTCGGGCCCTTCCACCAGGCGATGGTGGGTGACCACAGCGCACTCTTTGGCAAAGCCCTCGACGTGAGCGGCCTCCTTCTCGAGGAACGACTTGGGGATGAACAGCGGAAAGTAGGCGTTCTTGTGTCCCGTCGCCTTGAACATCCCGTCGAGGATGCGTTGCATGTGCTCCCAAATGGCGTAGCCCCAGGGCTTGATGACCATGCAGCCCCGGACCGCCGAGTTCTCGGCCATGTCCGCGGCGCGCACCACCTGCTGGTACCACTCGGCGTAGTTGTCAGCTCGCGTCGGCGAGATCCCGCTCTTACCCTTCTTGCCCACAATCGCTCCTCTCAGCGAGCCGCTTTCTATCCCACCAGGGAACGCGAAACAACGCGCGTCACCGATGCGCCATGAAGCGAGGGAATAAGCCCAGGCTCTCGCGTGTCATGAAAGGGTGGCGGAGAATCATGAGCGACGGGCTGCCGGTGATGGCAAGCGGACCCGCAAGGACTTGGTCGCCATCCTCGTCGCCTTGGCGTCGATCCTGGTCGGCCGGGCCTCGCTAGCCGACCACTACTACGTACCCAGCGGCTCGATGCAGCCTGCGGTCGAGCCCGGCGACCACGTGGTGGTCCACAAGGCGGCCTATGGGTTGCGGATCCCCTGGAGCCAAGCGTGGCTCACCGAGGTGGCGATGCCCAGCCGCGGAGACGTCGTGGTCCTCCAATCGCCCGAGACCGGCGAGGTGCTGCTCAAACGGGTCGTGGCCATCGCTGGCGATCAGGTCGCGGTCCGCGGCGGCCGAGTCTGGATCGATGGGCGCGCTTTGCCTGTCGTGGCCTTCGGAGAGTCACTCGGCGAGCAACTGGGCGACCGGTTTCATCCTTTACGCATCACCAGCAGCGGCGGCCCCGACTTGCCAACGGTCATGGTGCCTGAGGGCAGCCTGTTGGTGATGGGTGACAATCGAGGCAACAGCCACGACGGCCGCAGCTTCGGCTTCGTCCAAACCCGAGCGGTGCTTGGCAGAGCCGTCTCGGTGATTGTCCGGGACGGCGCGCTGCGCTGGATCGGCCTGTGACCCGCCGGAGGATTGGCCGGTGTAGCCACCGAGCCGAGCAATCCAGTCGATGGCCTGGGCGCCTCCAGCGAAGGGCTCACCACGGAGACACGGAGGGCGCATGGGCAGCCGCAGGGCGGCGGTGCAGACCGGCGAAATGGGTGACCGTTTGGACCGACGCCCCCGTGCTCTCCCTCCGTGAGCTCATCCACAAATCTCCACTCCGTGTCCGCCGTGTCCTCTGTGGTGAGTTCATCCAGAGGAACGCTGCTATCCGCGACGGAGGGCTAGAGCGTCTTGCAGCAGCGGGAGCCGTGCGTTTGGGTCCAGCACAGGTCAGCGCCCTCGGCCCATTCGATCGTTGCACCTGCCACGGATAATCCGAGCTAGTAGTCAGCGCCTACCGATGAGCAAACGTCTTTGGGACAAAGGTGGCGTCAGTGACGCCGACATGATGCGCTACACGGCGCGCGATGATTGGCAGCTCGACCAACGGCTCTTGGGCTACGATCTCCAGGCCACGCTCGCCCACGTGCGCGGATTGCATCGCATTGGTCTGTTCGACGACGCCGAGTTGGCTACCCTCGAGACGGCCCTCGGCGAGCTGAGCGCCCAAGTCGAGGACGGGCAGCTTCGCCTCAGCGCCGAGGACGAAGACGGTCACAGCGCCATCGAGGGCCTCTTGGTGGCCAAGCTGGGCACCGTGGGCCAGAAGATCCACACCGGCCGCAGCCGCAACGACCAGGTACTCGTGGCGCTTCGCCTCTACGAGCGCGATGCCCTCGACGAGATGGCCGAGACGGCCCGCCAGGCCGCTCTCGCGCTGCTAGACCTCGCTGACCGCGAAGCGCTGACCCCCATACCGGGGTACACCCATTTGCAGCGCGCGGTGCCTTCGTCAGTCGGATTTTGGGCTGCGGGTATCGCCGAAGGCATCGCCGACGGAATCGACATGATCGGGGCGGTGCGTCAGCTCGTCGATCGCTGCCCGCTAGGCGGGGCCGCAGGCTATGGCGTGAACCTGCCCCTCGATCGTGAGGGCGTGGCCCGCGAGTTGGGCTTTGCGGCCCTTGCCCTGAATCCGCTGGCCTCGCAAGCATCGCGAGGCATCGTCGAGGTCCAGCTGCTCACCACCGCTTGGCAGCTGATGGCGACGATCCGCCGTTTCGCCTGGGACGTGTCGCTCTTCGCAACCAGTGAGTTTGGTTTCTTCAGCCTCGACGAAGCGCTGACCACGGGCTCGTCGATCATGCCCAACAAGCGAAACCCCGACATCGTCGAGCTGATGCGCGCCGCCTGCGGCGTGGTGCAAGGTGCCATTGCCGAGCTGATGGGCATGCTCTCCTTGCCGAGCGGCTATCACCGAGATGGTCAGCTCACCAAGGCGCCGCTGATGCGAGCTATCGACGAGACCCTCGCCACCATCCGTCTGGTTCCGCGGCTGGTCGAGGGGCTCACCCTCAATCGCGATCGCATGCGAGAGGCACTGTCGCCCGAGTGTTTTGCGACCGACCGAGCCGTCGATTTGGCACGCCAAGGCGTGCCCTTCCGCGAGGCCTATCGCAAGGTGGCAGACGAGCTCGCCGAGCTCGAAGCGGGGGATCCCGACCAGAGCCTCAAAGCACGAGTGTCGCCAGGAGCGCCGGGAGCGCTACAGCTGGACGAGTTGCGCAAGCGGCTCAAGGGGTAGCGCTACTCAACCCCAATCCCTCGCTCCGCATCGGTGCCTGGAATCAGGTTGTCGAGCAGCAGGCCGAGAATAGCCGCCACGCCCATACCCGTCGATCCCAGGGAGATGAGAACGCTGGCGGAGGTTGGATCGAGGGCCAGTTTCACCACCTCGGACCCATTGCCGTAGATGCTGCCTGAGAACCACTTGGGAACGCTCAGCCCCATGAAGAGCGAGAAGCCCGCGATGAAGAGCGTCCGTTGACTGTGCAGATCGGCTTTGGCGAGCTGCTGGATCCCGACCGCGGCGATGAGCCCGAAGAGGGAGCAATAGAGGCCGCCGACCAGCGGTCCGGGGATGGTGGCCACCACGGCGCCAAACTTGGCGAAGAGCCCGAGGGCCAGCAAGACGAAGGCCGCCACGAAGACGACGTAGCGGCTCGCCACGCGGGTCAAACCAATCAGCGCAATGTTCTCCGAATAGCTGGTCGAAGAAAAGCCTCCGAGCAGACCGGTGCTCAAGCACCCCAGCCCTTCCGAGCCAATCCCACGACTGATTTGCTTGTCCGTCGGGGGCGGCGCTTCGGCCATCGCGGCGGCGCCGTGGTAATCGCCGAAGCTCTCGATCATCGATGCCACGTAGCCGGCGAGCACGGCGATGATCAGCCCCAGCGCGAGCTTTGGCGTCCCCCAGGGCAGCAAGATTGGGTGGTCGCCCCAGAACAGATTGACCCGCAGCCAGGGCGCCGCGCCTACCCCTGAGAAGTCGATGAAGGCTGGGTGACTCGCCGTCCAGACGGCGCTCACACTCAGCGCCATACAGACCACCCAGACGCAGACCACCGCCAGCAACACGGGCAACACGCGGAAGATGCGGTGGTGACGGGCCAAGACCAAGGTGAAGAGGATCACCAGCATGATGGTGCCGCCGCCCACCGGCCAGTAGGTCCCAGCCTTGGGGGCACCGTGCTCGAACAGGGCCAGCCCGATGAGCATGATCACCGGTCCGATCACCACCGGCGTAACGACCTTGCGGAGCTTGCCGATGAGGCCGGAAAAGCCCACCACGATCTCGACCAAGCTGCCCACGATGATCGCCCCGGCGATGTAGCGCATCGACAAGGCGCCATGGCTGACCCCTTCCATGGGGTTCGCCTTCGCATAAGCAATGCACGCGAAGAAGGCAGCCAGAAACGAGAAGCTGACCCCCTGAATGATCGGGAGTCGAGACCCGATGGTGACTTGCATGATGGTGGCGACGCCGGAGCAGATCATCACCGACGAGATCAACGTCCCCAGCTCGGCGGGGCTCATGCCCAGCGGTTGCTCGAAGAGCAATGGCACGCTCACCGTAGCGCCAAACATGGTGAGGACATGCTGGATCCCCAAGACCACGGCGCGCTGGAGCGGCGGCCGGCTATCGATGGGATAGAGAATCTTCGAGCTGTCGCGCTTGACGGTCGCCGTTGACTTGGTCTGAGCCATCTCGTCCCTCCCGAGCCGCTTTCGTTTAGGGGCCAGCGCTGCATGGCGTCAATCGTGAGCCTGGCTAGACCTCCCTGGGGATGGCATGGCGATGGGGGTAGAGCTGGCCGCCGATAACCCGTAGCCTTGAGCGTGCCATGACTCATTTGTCTCACCGCGCCCTGCTGGCGCTCGGATGCTGCACCGTGGCTGTCGCCGGTGGGCTCGCCCTGTCGGTCGGCCCGAGCGCAGCCCAGTCCCCGCCGCCCGGCGCCGCCCCCACGCCGGCCGCTTTGGGGCCGGCGCCAGCGGTTGCCTTGATCGCCACCACGCCCGGGGCTGACACCAGTCGCCTATACATGGCGCTCCCCGGCCAGGCCCTGTCCGCTCCGGTCCTCGAGTTCGACCACCTGCCCGGAGGCAGCATCCGGGCGGCAGTTTGGTCCCACCCGCCGGTCGTCTTGGCCACCGCCCGCACCACCCCTGGCCGCGACCGCTCTTTCGATGGCGGACTCTATCGGCTCGACCCGACCACCGGCGTCAAACAGCTCTGCGCCAACCTGACCCACGCCTCGCGGCCCTTGGTCTCTCCCACCGGACGGGTCTTCGTGACCCGAGGCACCGCTGGCCCACCGCCTGCCAACCAGAGCACCATGCGGATCGACACGTTGACGGTCGACGAAGTGGATCCCCACTCTGGAGCGATCACCACGGTGCACCAAACGACCGGTTACCTGGCCCACCTAGCCGGTTGGCACGATGGCAAAGTGCTGATCTACCGGGTTAGGCCAGCGACCGCCGACATCGTCGCCGTGAACCCCGACACCGGCAAGACCGAGATTGTATTGGCCTCGCTTCCTCCCTTCGCGCGGGACTTCTCCATCGATACGGTGACCGCTCGCCTGGTGTATCGCGGCCGCCACCCAAGCGATGCCCGGCGCTGGGTCGTGGAGGCACTCGATTTGACCGCTGGCTCTCAGACTCGGCTCTACGAAGGCGTTAGCTTCTCACTGGCACCTCACGTCTGGCCGGGCGGCGGCATCGCCATCAACCCGAGGCGCGGGGGCCTGAGACTCATCGGCTCGGGCGACCCCGTCGCCAGCCCGCTGGGCCCAGGCGTTGATGTGGTCCGTGGGCTGAGCAAAACGGAGCGCTACGTGGCGGTCCTGCACACCGTGCAGGGTAGCCTGCCGGTACCCTTCGTGATTGACCGCACCTCCGGCGCAACGCAGCGACTCGCAACTCCGACCGGGACGCGCATCGCCATTGCTGGCTTCGTCTCGAGCACTGGAGGCACACCATGAGCCGCCGCGCCGCGATGACGGCCGCCGCAGTTTTGTCGACGCTGCTTGGGGCCAGCACGGCCTCGGCGCAGTTCTGCCCCTGCTACACGGCCTCGAGCCCCAACAACACCCACGACTGTGCCATCGAAGCGGTGGCAGGCACCGACCCCACCACCGCCGAGTGGCAACCCATTTTCGACCTGGTCTCCCAAGGCCCCGCCGCCTGGACCAACAACGAAGGCCCCTCGGTGGACGACATCGGGCAGGGCTGCGGCAAGCCCGAGACCTACCACAAGGTCCCCGCGCGCTTCCCCTGCGAGCTGCTCAAGGGGATCGCCACCGTCGAGTCCGGTTGGCGGCAGTTCTGCGTCCCCACCACGCCATCAGACCAAGTCGGCGGTGCGGAGCGAACCATCATCTCCTTCGACTGCGGCTATGGCATCGGCCAGGTCACCAGCGGCATGCACGTCGGAGAAACACCGGACTTCGACCGAGAGCGGGTGGCCTCTGATCCCACCTACAACCTCGCCACCGGCACACGGATCCTGGCGTCGAAGTGGGGATACACCGAATGCGTCGGGGACAACCAACCGGTGATCATCGAACACTGGTACATCGCCACCTGGGCCTATAACGGGCTCGCCTACTCGAACAATCCAAACAACCCGGCTTACGATGCGAACCGCGGCGTCTACGACCCCAATGTCGGTGGAAGTGTGCCTTACCAGGAGAAGGTCTTCGGCTGGATGGAGCACACCGATGGCAAGTGGGATAGCACCGCCCTCGCCTACCCAAACCCCGGCGAGATCGGCACCGGCAGCTCACCGCCTGAGCTGAGTGAGCCCAATTGTGCGTCGCCGACCGACTGCACCAACACCCGGCCGACCCATGAAACGAGCTGCAACGGCAGCGGAGCTGGCGGCAGCGGCGGCGCCGGTGCGGGCGGAGCGACGGGTACGGGTGGCGCCGGCGCCGGCAACAATGATGGCGGCGGCGGCGCTGGCCCGGAGGGGGGCGGAGGGCCGACGAGCGCCCCAGGAGGCATCGCTGGCGAGGATGACGGTTGCGGGTGTCATCTGCCGGGAGGAGAGCGAGAAACCAGCCCGTGGGCCTGGCTCATGGTGCTCCTGCCCATGGCGGCCATGGGCAGGCTGCGTCAGCGTTTTTAGTTATAGTTCTAAGGACATAGCAAAAATCAGCTCACCTGAGCGCCGCCCCGATGAAACGCCGGGAACGACCTATCAACGTTTGCGGCTTTACAAGGGCACAGAGTTGGGGCAAATGTCCGGGCGCCTACAAGAACACAGGGGCAAGGCGACCCGCGGGGGAATACGCCGACGTTCTGTCAACCGTGGCGGGGGGATCTCGCCGCACCCCGAGCGGCTGCCCAACCGATACGCACAGGAAGCTGCTGGAGGAACACAATGAGCTTTTGGAAACATGCAAGCGCGCCGATTCTTTTTGCCGGGTTGGCATTGCCGGTGCTGGTGAACTGCGATGGGATGCCTGGCATCCCGGGCGCCGACTGTCCTGCGATGAAGGACGGCAACTTCGCCGCCCTCAAGTTCTCGGGCGGTGCCGAGGTCGAAGGTAAGCTCAAGGGCTTCCTCGAGGCCGTCTACTCGCTGGACAAGCTGGCCCTGGAGATGGAGACGAACCTGATCGCCTCCTGCAAAGAGCTAGGCACTTCCATTGGAATGGACGAAGCCAAGCTTACCGCCGAGCCCAAGGGCGGCGAAGGCGCCAAGACTGTTTGCATGGCCGTGGCAGGCGAGATCAAGGCCAAGCTCGACGCTTCGGCCGAGATCAGCCTCTCCATCGAGCTCGGCGAGCCCCGCTGCGAAGCCGACATCACCGCCATGACCGATTGCTTCGCCGAGTGCGGCGCGGTGATCGAGCCCGGCGAGTTCGAGGCAAGCTGCGAGGGCGGCGAGGTCTCGGGCACCTGCGAGGCCGAGTGCAGTGGTACCTGCACCGTCGAGGCCGGCGCTGGCTGCGAAGGCGCATGCGGCGGCGAGTGCAAGGGCGAGTGTGACGGCGAGTGTGCCGTCAAGAACGAGGACGGCTCGTGCAATGGCAAGTGCGAAGGCACCTGCAAGGGCGAGTGCACCGCCAGCTGCAAGATGGAAGGCAAAGCCGAGTGCAGCGGAAGCTGCTCCGGTGGCTGCAGCGCCGAGATCACGGCCCCCAAGTGCAGTGGCGACTTCAAGCCCCCCTCGGTCAGTGCCGAGTGCCAGACCAACTGCACCGCCAAGACCGCGGCGAGCGCCACCTGCACCCCGCCGACCATCGACATCAAGATCGAAGGCGAAGCCTCCGCCGACATCCAGGCGCTGGTTGACGGCCTGAAGGTCTCGCTGCCCAAGATCGTCGAGATCCAGATCGGCATGGCCACCAAGCTCGTCGCCGTCGGCGAGTCGCTGGTTGCCGCTGGCGCCGAGCTGCCGAGCGTGGCCGCCAAGGCCGGCCTCCAGGCAGTGGGCTGCATCGCCATCGCCGCTGAGATGGCCGTCGGGGCCTCGGCCTCGGTGAGCGTGAACGTCGAAGCAAGCGCCAGCGTGTCCGGCTCGGCCGGCGGCTGATTCTCTGATCGACTAGCACCAATCGCTACGCGGCGGCTCGGGCCCAGGCTCAGCCGTCGCGTCGCATTTTGTGGGTCGTCTCGGCCACCTTCGGAGGTGCGTCTGGAGCGGCTTCAGGTACTATGCGCCGGTGAGCCCCCAGCCTGACATGCTGCCCACTGGCTCCGACCTCATTGGCCGCTGGGCCCGTGGCCGGGGCGTCAACTACGAAGGCCGGCCGAACCAGGCTTGGTTCCGGTTCTGGGAGCCTTTCGACACGATGGTGTCGGCGGCTCACTACTTCAACGCCGTCACCTGGCCAGGGACGCCGGGCTCGGTGACCATTGCCGAGCCCTGGACCGAGGACGGCGATCTGGAGCCGATGGATCGCACCCTCATCGCCTTCGCCAACCACCCTGGGCTGCGCTTCACCGCTTCGATGCGCAGCGGCGAGCATTTCATCACCCGGGTGTCCTTCCTCGCCAAACCCCCACCGCCCGAAGTGAGTCTGGGCGACCCGGTATGGGACGGTCACGTCACGACCTTTGCCCAGAGCCGGCAGGATGGGCTCAGCGCGTTCAGCCGCCCGTTGCGGTCTCTGGTCAAGACCTGGGCGTTCTCTGGGCATATCGAGCTGCGCCCAGGGGCCGCCGTCATCCACTACGCCGGGTTGAAACCGCTGCCCAAGCACTACGAGCAGCTGATGAGTATCGTACCCCAACTCGTCACCGCCGCACTCACACCAGGCTAGCGTCCTGAGTCCGCCTGGACCGGCGCGGAGCTGTAACCCATCGGTGCTAGGCTGCAGGAGATGGCCACAGTCCTGGTAGTAGAAGACGAGCCTGCGATCGCCGAGTCGCTGGCCTATTCACTGAAACGCGAGGGGTACGGCGTCCAGATCGCCGCGACGCTCGCCGACGCGGAGAGCAAGGTCGAGCTGGCCGAGCTGATCATCCTCGACCTGATGCTGCCTGACGGCAGCGGCTTCGAGCTGCTCGCCGGCTTGCGGCGGCTCGAACGCCCGCCTGCGGTGATCATCCTGTCGAGCCGCGACGCCGAGGCCGATCGAGTCGCCGGCCTGGAGACCGGGGCAGACGACTATGTCACCAAGCCCTTCTCGCCTCGCGAGGTGGTCGCGCGGGTCCGGGCCGTACTGCGGCGGACGAGCCGCGCTGCGGCCACCACGGGGATCGCCCAGCTGCCGCTGACCGCCGATGCCGCTACCCGGCGGGCCGCGGTCAACGGGGTCGCGCTCGAGCTCACGCGGGTCGAGTTCGATCTGCTGGCGAGCATGCTCGAGGCACCAGGCCGCGTCTTCACCCGCGCCCAACTGATCGAGCGGATCTGGGGCGACAATTTCGCCATCACCGATCGAACCGTCGACTCGCACGTCAAGGCGCTGCGCCGCAAGGTCAGCGAAGCGGGGGGTGATGCTCAGCTCATCGAGACGGTGCGCGGCGTTGGCTACCGGGTCAGCGACGAGCCGACCGCCGGATTGGATGAGCCGTGACTCAGATGATCATCGTCACGGCCGCTGCGATCGGCCTGATCGTGTTCGTGTCTTTCGTCACGGCGCGACTCATCAGGGCTCGCACCGCCGGAATGTCGATCCGCATGCAGATCTTCCTGGCCCTATCGCTCATCGTTGGGGCCTTCGCCTTCGGGCTCGGCTTGATGGTGCTCGACCGAGTCAAGGCGCGGGCCGATCTCGTCGGCAGCGATGCGGCCCACGGTGAGGCGCAAACGCTAGCAGCGCTGGTAGCCGCCGAGATGGAATCCCGAGACTCGTCGCTCGACGATGTGGCCCGAACCTTGGAGCGATACGGCCGGCATGGCGCCGTGACCCATCACATGTCCCTGCTCGATCGGGCCGGTGGTGAGGTGTTTTCTACCGGTGGCTCACCCGATGAGGCGGGCACGGTGTCGGCCCAGGTACCGGTCGAGCTAGACGGCGTGCGGGTCGGCTACGTGCGGGTCGTCAAACCAACCTTGCTCATCCGCCAAACCCTGGCCGACTTTGCACCCACGGTGCTCATCATCTGTCTGGTGCTCGGCGCAGTAGCGGCAGGTGCGGCAGCGCTCATCGGTCGCACCATCGCGACTCCCATCGAAGCGCTCAGCCGCTTCGCCGATCAGGTCAGCGCCGGTGATCTGCGAGCGCCACCGCCCCAGGGGCATGGCCGAGAGGTGACGCGCCTATCTCATGCCCTGGACATCATGCGGCGAGCGCTCCAAGGCCGGCCTTTCGTCGAGACCTTCGCCGCTGATCTGTCCCACGAGCTCAAAAACCCGGTGGCGGCCATTCGGGCGAGCGCTGAGGTGCTGCGCGACGGGGCGATCGAAGAGCCGGTGGAAGGAGAGCGCTTCGTCCATCGCATTCTCGAAGCGACCACCCGCATCGAGGCCCTGCTGGGGGATCTGCTGAGCCTGGCCCGGCTCGAGGCGCGGGGTGTGGACAAGGCCAAAACCATCCACTTCGGCAAAGAGGCCGAGAAGGCCGTGCAAGCAGCCCAGGCCGACGGCGCGGACATCGAGCTGTTGGTCGAAAGCAGCGCCCAAGTTCGGGGCGATGCCGCCTGGCTGACCCGGGCGATCGCCAACCTCATCGACAACGCCCGGCAACACGGACAGCCTGGCACCATACGAGTGCGTCTGTGGCGCTCGGAGGACGAGGTTCGCTGCTCGGTCAGCAATCCCGGAGAAGTGAGCCGCGGAGTGGCCAAGCGGATCTTCCGCCGCTTCGTCACCACCCGAGAGGACCGGGGCGGCTCGGGTCTGGGCCTAGCCATCGTGCGCGCCATCGCAGAGGCCCATGGGGGCCGAGCCGAGTGCACTTCCTTGGGACCGCCCGAAGTGTCGCTGCAGATCACTCTGCCCGCGTCGTAACCAGCTGCCTGGTAAGCAAAGTCCACTCAGTATATTATAGTTAAGCGCTTTAGATATACTAAGTGTATTATAATTAAGAGACTTTGCTCACCCGCCAAGGGTAGCGAGAATCCGCTTGATCCGCTCGTTAGCCTCTTGGCGGGCGGCCTGATATTCCGCTGAACGCAGCACGCTGCCGGCGACGTCGCCGACCTCGCCCACTGGCCGGCCGGCGACGTAGAGCGCCCACATGGCGCCCAGCGGGTCGCTCATCGCCAGACAATGCAGTGGATCGACAGCCGGCCAGAATGCCGGATGGTCTAGATCCCAAACGATGAGGTTGG
Organism: Myxococcales bacterium; assembly: GCA_030590865.1. Taxonomy (GTDB): domain Bacteria; phylum Myxococcota_A; class Polyangia; order Polyangiales; family Polyangiaceae; genus JAPYTK01. Next base: position 13,052 of record JAUVCD010000005.1, read on the forward strand.
CCAGCGCACCAGGGGCGAGGACCCCGGCGGTGAAGCGTGGATGCATAGCGCCAGGCCCAGCCCAAACCCGACCCAGTAGCGCCTCGGGCTCAGCCAACTGGTGATGGGCGTCAAACAGCGCTCGGCGCACGCCCCAAGCCGCCGCCGCGTGCTCCGGCCCCCCATGCTCGAGGAACTCACGGAACGAGTCGGACCAAGTCGCTCCAACTGTTCGCTGGCCGGCCACGAAACGCAGCTCTTTCTGCACGTTCATCGAGTCGTTGTTCGACGCGCAATCGGTCGCCACGACCCAGTCCAGCCCGAGCTCGGACCAGAGGCCCACGGCAGCTGGGAATCCAAAGACGAGCTGCGAATAGGGGCAGAAGACCAACCGGTGAGGCCCGCCTGTGAGCAACGCCAGATCGGCTCGGGACGCGTAGATCCCATGCACCAATACCGTGGCTGGCGCTTCACTCAACAAGCCAAGCTCATCGAGCCAGCCAAGGGGGGATCGCCCATGGCGCTCCCAGCAGCGCTGGTACTCTTCAGGCGACTGAGCAACGTGCAGGTGAATGGGAAGCTCGCGCTGCCGAGCCAGCGCGAGGCTCCGGCCGAACAGATCGGCGCTGACCGTGTCGGTGGCGTGGGGTCCGAGGGCTGAGTAAACCCCCTGGGAGCGCAGTCCCTCGTCATCGTCGATGACCGCAGTGGCCTCGAGGGCCGCTTCCCAACGATCCATGCCCGGCCCGGCCAAGTCCTGGAGGGTGACCGCCACCACCCCTGCCAAACCAACCTCCCGCAACGCCGCCGCCACGCGCTCTCCGGCGTAATAGTGGTCCCACACCAGCCCGACACCGCAGAGCAAACTGTCGTAGGCCCCAATGCGGGCGAAGGCTTGGATGTCCTCTGGCGACAGCCTTCCCTCGACCTTGAAGAACAGGTCCTCGACCAAATTGCCCCGACAAGCGCGGCGGAGATCGACCCCTCGCAAGAACCCGAGGGCGAGGTGGGTATGTGGATTGATGAAAGCGGGACTGATCAGGCGGTCGCCGTAGTCGCTCAGCGAGCCGCCGGTCGTCTCGACCAGCTCGGCCAGAGAATCCGCATAGCAGTCATCATCGATTCGATGCACCGCTTCGATGGTGGCGCCATCGAGCACGAGGCAGGCGGCAACCATCTCCAGCGGCACCTCCCCACCGCCGAGCACCACCCGGCGCGAGGCCAGGAGGGCGCGCTGTGACGATCCACTCACCATTGAATGGTGTATAGCTCGCCGCCCGCCAATGGGGCTAGCCAATGGGGCTAGCCCATGGAGCTAGCCCATGGAGCTAGGGAGTGTCTTCGAATCAGCGACGGCGACGGCGTCAGCCCCAAGCGGTCAGCTGCCGCCGGAGAGGAAAAGGAGCCGCTGAGTGACCGTTCCAACGCAAGCGCCCACCGTGCAGGTACAATCCGGTGGCGCCGCAGGCAGAGTGAAGGACCAGACTAGCTCAGCCCGCCCGTCCTCCACGACCGCGCCAAGGATCTCGCGCTCCCCTCGGTATGCGTCGAAGCACAGACAGCCCGGCACCTCCCAGTTCGGCTCGCTGGCGTAGAGATCGTCCTCCTCTCGGATCATGCTGATAGGACTGATGAAGGGGGCGGCAAAACACTCGTCCTCGAAAAAATCGTCGCAGACCTCGAGGCTGACGCTACTGTCACGCACCGTCGCGTCTACCCTGACGACCTTGCCGACGTACTCATCTCCGGGGCTGATGGCATCTTCGAGCACGCAATCGCCATCGAAAGCCACGGTGCTCAGCTCATAGATTCCGCTGGCCAACTCGAAAGGATCGGCAGTCACGCCCTCGGCACAGCCCGTAGCGCCGAGCACCACCAGACCGACACGCCATACCATCTTGTCCATCGGACATAGAGTTGCCTCAGCCCCGGTTGCCGTTCAAGCTCTGTGAAGGCAAGTCCGACCGTCCGTCCCAGGCTCATTTAGCGCTCCCGCAACTGGGCCAGGCGCTGCATGGGTTTCTGAATGGCCGGGTAGAGCCCCGAGTAGACCTCTTGGTAGAGCTGGTCGTACCGTCGTTGCGCAGGCCCCGGGTCGAATCGGTCGCCGTAGCCGGTCATGGCGGCACAGGCGGCAACCACGGTCGGATACAGGCCGCAGCAACCTGCAGCAATGATCCCTGCCCCCAAGGCGGTTGCCTCGCTGGACCTGGCGCGTACCACTGGCTTGCCGGTCACGTCAGCCAAGACCTGACACCACAGATCACTCTTCGACCCGCCTCCCATCACGACGTACTCGCTGATGTCCCCCACCACCTGCTCGACGCCGGTGGTGTGCTGACGTTGCTCGAAGGCAATGCCCTCGATGATGGCGCGATAGAGGTGCGCCGGCTGGTGAACACCGCGCCAGCCAACCACCACGCCGCTGGCCTGGTCGTCCCACAGCGGGTTCATCACGCCGTTCCAGTAAGGCACCAACATCAGGCCATCCGAGCCTGGCGGGAGCGATGCGGCTTGCCCTTCGAGAGCCGCCAAGACCTGGTCGGAGGGGAGGTCAGCCCCCCCTGGCCGACCGCCGAGGAATCGTTCGACCAGCCAGTCGAGGGTGAAGGTCCCGCCTTGCAGATCCGTCTCCAAGAAGTAGCTCCCTGGGAGAGCGCCGTAGAGCGTCCGAAACGCCGAGTCACAGCGGTAGTCAGGGGACAACACCCCGGAGACCACGGCGGTGCCTAGATTCAAATAGGCCCGCCCCGGCGCAACAATCCCGGCGCCGAGCCCAGCGGCCTGGCCGTCGCCAGCACCGGCCACCACCTCGAGGCCCGCCGGCAGGCCGCTCTGCGCGGCGGCCCGGTCGGTCACTCGTCCCAGGGGAGCTCCCGGCTCGCACAGCTCGGGAAGCTGAGAGACCTCGAGGCCTGCCAGGGCCAGCAAGTCAGGGGCCCAGCGACGCTGGCGCATGTCGATCAGCCCTGTCGGATCGGCGCTGGCCAAAGAGGTCACGCGGCGCCCGGTAAGCCGCCAGCTGATGAAGGCGTGCACATCGAGAACCTGCGGGGCAAGGTCGCGCAGCTCCGGTCGACGGTCGAGCAGGGCCATCAGCTTGTACAGCGAGGGCGTGGTGCAGGCCGGCTTGCCACTCAGCTCGTGAAGCCGCTCGGCGCCGAGCTGGGCTCGGGCACGGGCCACCTGCTCGGTGCCGCGCTTGTCCATCCACACCAGCGCCGCATGAAGCGGCTGGCCAGCGCTGTCGGTGAGCACGAAGGTCTCACGCTGATGGGTGAGGCAAACCGCCTGCAAGGGCGCCAAGTCGTCGAGCTGCCCCGAGGCCGCGCGGCAGGCCTCGCAAAACGCCTGCCACCAACCTTCCGCATCCTGCTCCCAGGCATCAGGCCCAGGGCTGTGCAGGGCGATAGCTGCGCGCCCCTCGGCGACGGCTTGACCGGTCTGATCAAAGACCATCGCCTTGCACCCCGTGGTGCTGCAGTCGACGCCCAGCACCAAACGGTCGCTCATCCCCTCGCCCATGACTCAGCCTCCAAAGAAGCGTCCCAAGGGGACGGCTACCGGCGCACCATCGAGCACCACCTCTGCCAGGTGGTCGAGCAGCGGCAGCGCGTCAGCACCCAGCTCCCCTCGCTGGGCCATCGCCATGGTCGCAGCCCGCATCACCGCGATGATCTCGAGGCACTCGAGGGTCGCGCCCTCCATGCGGGCGACCGCTTCGACCAAGCTGAGCCCCAGACCCAGCAGCCGCCCAAAGCGACCGGTGCGACCACCGTTGGTGGTCACGTCGAGATCCCCGACCCCCGCCAGGGCCACAGCCGTGTCCACCGCTCCGCCCAGAGCCGCCACGATGCGACCCATCTCGACGACCGACTGGGCGAAGATAGCCGACTCGAGGTTGTGCATCGCCACGCTGCCCGCCGCGCCACCGCGCTGCTCGTGCATGCCCTCCCCAAAGGCGATGGCCATGGCATAGGCGTTCTTGAGAGCCGCGCAGGTCTCACACCCCACCACGTCGGTACTCGTCCACACGTGGTAATAATCTGTGCGTATCAACGCCGCGATGCGCTTCAGCACGGCGGCATCACGACCCGCCACCACCACGCAACTCGGCACCCGACGCGCCAACTCGCCAGCGATGCAGGGCCCGGCCACCGCAGCCGGCTGGACGCGATCCCTCATCGGTGCCGGCAACCCATCGCGCACCACGTCGGGCAGCACCCGCAGCCGATGGCCGTCCCAATCCAGGCCCTTGGTGATCATGAACAGCGGCCGATCGGCCCGGACGTGGGGCGCAATCCGCTCGGTCGCCCAGCCGATGCCCGCCGAGCTGACGCCTAGCGCGATGACCTCAGCACCATCCATGGCCGCCCCTAACTCGTCGATCCCGTAGGGCTTGATGCTCTCGGCAAGCCGCACGTCCAACTTGGGGTGGGTACCCGTGCGCTTCAGCTCGGCAATGATGGCCTCGTCGAGATGGGTACCCACCAGCCTGACGTCGTGCCCACCATCGGCCAGCGGAACGCACAAGGCGCTGCCCATCATGCCCGCTCCCAGCACGGTGAAAGTCGCCATCGTAAAAAGCTAGTACCCCGTGGCCCCGAACCGGGCAACCTCGCGCTGCTCCGCTGCACCCTTCGACGGCACCCTCGACTGCATCCTTGACTGGGCCCAGCAACCGGATCAACAACGACGACAACCCGATGCCATCACCCTTAAAGCTCCACAACACGCTCACCCGAACGATCGAGGACTTCGAGCCCCTCGAGCCTGGCCACATCAGCCTCTACGTCTGCGGCATGACCGTCTACGACCACTGCCACGTGGGTCACGCCCGGGCCATGGTCGTGTTCGACTCCTTCGTGCGCTACGTCAAGCACCGGGGCTGGAAGGTCACCTTCGTCCGCAACTTCACCGACGTGGACGACAAGATCATCAAGCGAGCGAACGAGCGGGACGAGGATCCGCTGGCGCTGGCCCAGCGCTACATCGATTCGTTCTACCAGGACGCCGCCGGCCTCGGACTGGCCAAGCCGGATCACGAGCCTCGGGTGACCGAAACGATGGACGAGATTCAGGCACTGATCCAGAGCCTGATCGACCGAGGCCACGCCTATGAGGCCGAGGGCAGCGTCTGGTTCAGCGTCGAGACCGATCCCGGCTACGGCAAGCTGTCCCATCAGAAGATCGAGGAGCTGCGGAGTGCCGATGAGGTGCCAGGCAAGCGCGCCCCCGCCGACTTCGCTGTCTGGAAAGCCGTCAAGCCCGGTGAGCCGGCCTGGGATAGCGCCTGGGGCCCAGGTCGTCCAGGCTGGCACATCGAGTGCTCCGCCATGGCCAAGGCCAAGCTCGGCGCCACCATCGACATCCACGGCGGCGGCCTCGACCTCGTGTTTCCTCACCATGAAAACGAGATCGCCCAGAGCGAGTGCGGCAATGGCTGCGACTACGCCCGCTATTGGATGCACAACGGCCTGCTCACCATGGCCACCGGCGAGAAGATGGGAAAGAGCCTCGGCAACGTCATCAACGTGAATGAGGCGCTGAGGAACTTCCCGGCCGAGACGCTGCGACTCTACTATTTGCAGAATCAGTACCGCTCTCCCCTGCCCTGGGGCGACGAGGCGCTGCCTGAAGCGCTGGGCATGCTCAGCCGCCTCTACGAGGCTCGCGAGAAGGCCGAAGCCATGGGTGGCAGCGAGGACGCCGACCAGGTGACCACACGATTGGGCCCGAACGCCAAGAAGGTGCTCGTCCTCGGTCGCAGCTTCGCCGAGCGCTTCCACGAGGCGGTGGACCACGACTTCAACACCGCGCTGGCCATGGGACACCTGTTCGAGCTGGCCCGAGCGGTGAACCGTTTCGCGTCCCACAAACAGGCGAAGAAGAAAGGCGGCCCGGTGGTGAAACCTGCTCTGGCTGCCTTCGACTTGATGCGTGACGCCCTCGGCCTGATGGCGATGGACACCGCCACCTTCCACGACGAAGTGAAAGCCAAGCGCCTCGCGGCGCGGGGGATCGATCGGGCGGAAATCGACGGGCTGATCGAGGAGCGCGGGGCGGCACGGCAGAACAAGGACTGGGCGCGAGCCGACGCCATCCGAGACGAGCTCACGGCCAAAAAGATCGTGGTGTTCGACCTACCTGACGGCGCAAAGTGGCGGGTCAACCTGGCGCCAGCTGACGACTGACCGGCGGCTGCGACCGTCTCCCTATTGCTCGTAGTGGACTCGCAGCAGGCGGGTAAAATTGGCGTCAGAGAACCGCGAGTAGCTCTCACCACCCACGCTTGCTGGCGGGATCGGGAGAAAGACGCGAACTTCGATTTCCTTTCCCCGGGGCACCACGAAGAGCGAACAAGGTCGCTTGCGCCCAGCCTCCAGTTGGGCCTCCAAGTCCCCTGGTGAAACACAGCGCAGCACATCGGGACAGGACTGCAGCGGCCGATCACGCAAGCTGGAGCTGAGCTCGGTTACGAAGTGCCGCGCCACCCGCTTGGCCACCGCCATGTTCACCGCGCCACAGCTGTTGGCCTCTGACGTGGCGCTCATGGCAATGGTCACCACATCCCGGGTAGGCAGCGAGACCTCGGTGCCTGCGCAGCGGAGGTCTTCGGTGCAAGCCGCAAACAGATAGCGTCCCTGGGGAGGAATGAAGGTCACGCAGCAGGAACCGGTCTTTGGATGGATCTGATGGCGGGTGAGTTGACCGTTCCAAGCAAAATCGTGGGATTGGCTGGGCTGCAGGGTGACTCGGCGCGTCGCGGGACGGGCGGCTTCGGGACATGAGTCACCGCCGCATTTGCAATGGCAGATCCCGAAGCCCGTGGTGGGATTGAGCGGGCCGTCGAGCCGGGTGATCCCGAAGGGATCGTCAGGGCCGAATGTCGTGGTGAAGACGAGGGTCTCGCTGGTGTCATTGACCACTCGAATCGTCGTTGGGCTTGCCACCGCCTTGGCTGACTCGGTCGGCACCGATCGCTCGTCAGACGAAGTGGTTTCAGTCTTCGACGCTCCCGGGCGCGACTGGCATCCCAATGCGGTGCTGGTCAGACAACAGAAGAGCCCAATGGCCTTGAATTTGGTTTCGAGCATGATTGAGATGGGTCATGGGGCAGGACAGGCCTGCTACCGTAGCGACTCGAATGCGCAACCAGACCATACATCTTTCCACGCGACCGCTTTGGGGTCGATGGACGACGACAACCGCCATGGCGCTCTTCGCCCTGGGGTGGGGCTGTAGCTCGCCCGCGCCCCCGCCGGCCACCACCCCACCGGCCACCACCCCACCGGTGGTGGCGCTCGCCGAGCCGGCGGCTGCCACCGAACCTGTCCAACCCATCGACGATCCGCCGAAGGCAGCGGCTGAGGAGCAAGCTCCGGCCCGCGGAAGCTGCCCGTTTCCCGCCCCTGCCGAGGAAGCCGACGACTACGCCGGGCCGATGCCCGCGGCTCCGGTGCTCGGCAGCGAAGAGCCGGCACCTAGAGACGTGCCCCCCCAAGCCAGGACCGCCATCGCCCGGGCTTTGGACCCCCGTTTGTCTCAACGCCGCACCACGCCGCGATTGCACCTCGCGACCACCGCACGGCTGCTCCAGCGGCTGCTGAGGGCAACGTCCAAATCGGCCCCGGACCGCCCGGACCTCATCCGGCGTTTGGCAGAAGCCCAAGTGGAGCTCGCCAATGCCGCCCAGCAGGCACAGGACGGGCCCGCAGAAAAGGCCCACCGGCGAGAAGCGATCCGCCACTACGACTGGTTCAAGACCAGCTACCCTGGCGACAAGGCGCTCGACCAAGTGCTTTATCACGCGGCGCTCGAGCACCAGCGGCTCGGTGATCTCAGCGCGACTCGCAAGGCCTACTTGGAGCTGATCAGTGGCGTGCCCCACTCCAAGCTCCTGCCTCGCGCCTACGTCGCCTTTGGGGAGATTTTCTTCGAAGAGGCACGCAGCGACCCGACCAAGCTCAAGCTGGCACAGGAGTTCTACCAGCAAGCGCTCAATTACCCCCCTCGGGACAACCCCGTCTATGGGCTCGCTCAATACCGCCTCGGTCACGTGCACTGGAGAATGGCCAATCCCACCCAGGCGCTCGAGGCCTTCGTCAAGACGCTGCAATATGTCGGGAGCTTTCCCAAGGCGCCGGAAGTGAAGGTGCTCGGACCGGCCGCCATGGACGCCGCCGTCCATACCTACGCCGAGATCGGCCGGCCCGATCGCGCCTGTCCCTTCCTCCATCGCTTGGCCGCGACCCCTTCGTCCCCGGCTGCCACACTGCGAGCGCTCACGAGCCTGGGCGAAGCCTACCTGCGCACCGGCCGCCGCTCCGAGGCGCGGGTGATCTACCAAATCCTCGAGCGTCACCACCGGGGGCCCGAGCGCCGTCGCGACCGCACCGTGCTGTCGTTGCTCAGAGCGAAGTGACTAGCAGTCCTTACCCTTCTTCTTACCCTTGAGCTTCTTGCGCATCTTGGGGCAGACGTCCTTGATGGTCTTGCTAGTGTCTTGATAGCGCTTGAGCATCTGCTTCAGCAGCTCAGGCTCTTTGCGTGCCAGGTCGCGCTGCTCTTGGGGATCCGCTTGCAGGTCGAAGAGCTTGAAATACTCGTCATCACCGTGAGCGATGAGCTTGTGCTTGCCCCAGATGAACGCCCGACGACGGTCGTTGTCGCTGGTGCGGGGCAGATCGGCAATCACTGGCCGCGGCTTGGGCTCGCCCCCCCGTAGCTCGGCGACCAGGCTCACGCCCTGGTAGGACGGGTCGGGTTGCACGGCCAACAGCTCGAGGATGGTAGGTGCCAGATCGACGGCGCTGCGAGGCACGTCGATGGTGCGCGGCTCGCTGCCTGGCAGGTGGACGAGCAACGGCACGTGGATCAGCTCCTCCCACAGCTCGAAGCCGTGGCGATACATGTCGTGCTCCCCAAAGGTCTCACCGTGATCCGCCGACAGGATGACCGCCGTGTGATCTGCCCAGGGTTGGGCGGCGATGAAATCGAGCAGCTTGCCGACATGCCGGTCGGTGAAGTGCAGCTCGCCATCGTAGAGCCCTGGTGCCCCGCGCCCGAACTTGGGGGTGCCCTTATGGCCCATGTACATGTCGTGGGGATCGAGGAAATGATACCAGGCGAAAAAGGGCTGCTCCGTGTTGGCTGGGTCGCTCAGGTGAGCAAGCGCCATCTCGAGGTATTTCGGGCTGGTGATGTTCTGGTCGGTGGTGTTGCTCTTCTTCAGATCCGGCACGATCTCCCAAACGTCGAAGCCCTGGTGCAGTCCAGCCTTCTCCTTGTTGAAATACCAGTGCCCTTGAGCCGCCAGCGTCCGGACATTCGCCTGCTGCAGCAGCTCGGGGAACATCAGCTCGTCGGCGGGGTAAGAGCTGAAGAAGTAGCCGCTCCGCCGCACTTCGCTAGGGTAGCGGGCTGCGTAGATGCCTCCCACGCTCATCGCCGTGTAGGACGAGAGCGCGTAGAAGCGAGTGTAGCGTACCGCCCGCTCGGCAAACTCGGCGATGCGAGGCACCACGGGGTACCGGTAGCCAGCCCAGGGCATCCGGTCGGCTCGGAGGCAGTCGACCAGGATCACAATCACGTTGAGCCGCTTGGGCGCCTCGGCAGCGGCGGCACTCGCCGTGGCGCTCGCGCTTGACGGTGCTGCCGGCGAGCTGGACTCGGGACCCGTGGCGCTGCCTCCAACTGGACGAGTTGAAGAACCTGGATCGCAGCCCAAGCTGGCAAGCATCAGGCCAAGGACCAACAGCCGCTGGCCCCTGAGCGGCAGCGTCATCATGGGAGGCGGTGTTGGCGATCACCCGGTTGGCGTCAATCGCCGGCCAACCGCTGAGGACCGCCGCCACGGGCCGAAGGAGGCCTTTCTAAGCTAGGATGGCATCCATGGGCGGCGTCCTGTCCAATGTCGTCGGCTTTGACGACGCACCTTTCCCCCACGGCCACCGCGGCGACGTCGCGATCATCGGAACGGTGTGCTCACGAACCCGGCTCGACGGCGTGCTTCGGGGCACCGTGCGCCGTGATGGCGCCAACGCCACCGGTCGCATGGTCGCGCTGATCGAGGGCTCCCAGTTTATCGAGCACATCCGGGCAGTGCTGCTGCAAGGCATCGCCGTGGCGGGGTTCAACGTCGTCGACATCGCCGGGCTGGCCCGAGCCCTCGGCGTCCCGGTCCTGGTGGTGGCTCGCCGGCCACCCGACCTGCCTGCCATCCAGCGCGCCCTCAAACGAACCGGACCTGGCTGGCTACGAAAATGGAAACTCATCGAGCAGGCGGGCAAGATGGAACCTGCCCGGGGCCTCTGGGTCCAGCGGGCCGGCCTCAGCCTGCCCCAGGCCACCCAACTGCTCGCCGTCACCACCTTGCACGGCAAGGTCCCCGAGCCACTGCGAATGGCTCACCTAATCGCCGGCGGCGTCACCACCGGCGCCAGTCGCGGTCGGGTGTGAGGAGCCCGCCGCTACCTGACCGACCACCTTCGAGACTTGCGACCGGTGACCGTCCGGCCAAGAATGTAGGAAACGACCGTGTCGGAGATGAGAGCGTAGGAGATGAGCCTGTCCAACAGTGATGCCAAGAGCCCCTCGAGCGGTTGGGGCGGAATGAAACGTGAGCTCAAGGCCCAAGCGGCGATTTTGTTCGGCTTCGTGGCCATCCTTTGGGCCATCGAACTGATCGACCTCACACTCTTCGGTGGCGGCTTAGACGGCTGGGGCATTCGGCCCCGTAGCATTGTGGGGCTCCGCGGCATTGTCCTAGCGCCCTTCCTTCACGGCGGCATCGGTCACCTGGCAGCCAACACCGGTCCGCTCATCGTGCTCGGCTGGTTCGTCATGCTGAGCCAGACCCGGCACTTTTTCACCGTCGGCATCATGAGCAGCGTGGTCGGCGGCATCGGGGTATGGCTCATCGGCGCCGCCAGCTCGATCCACATCGGCGCCAGCATCACCATCTTCGGCTTTCTGGGTTACCTGCTGCTCCGTGGCTGGTTCGACCGCCGTTTCTGGGTGATCATCGGCTCGGTGCTCGTCGCGCTGTCCTACGGTGGCCTGGTGTTCGGCGTGCTCCCTGGCCAGCCCGGCATCTCCTGGGAGGGCCATCTGTTCGGCTTCGTCGGCGGTGCCCTCGCCGCCCGTGTGATGCGGCCAAAGACGAGCGAGGATTAGCCGAACCACGCCGCTGTCGGAGCCGAGGGCGAGTCCGAGTCCGAGTCCGAGGCCGAGTCCGAGTCCGAGTCCGAGTCCGAATCCGAGTCCGAGTCCGAGTCCGAGTCCGAGGGCGAGGTCGACCATCGTGCCACCACCGGCAGCGCGGTCCACTTGCACGCCGGCCCCGTCCCCACTAGGCGGTAGGGTCTCCAAGCGAGCGCCCGTAGCTCAGCCGGATAGAGCGGCGGCCTTCTAAGCCGTTGGTCGCTGGTTCGAATCCAGCCGGGCGTGCCAGCGGACTCCGTAGTCTGGCTCTTGTCACCCCATGGCAGATGGTCACAAGCAGGGCTCTGTTCACTCCATGGTGGGTTCTGGCGACAAGTCTAAGGCCCATGCGCGCCTGCCCCACATGCCGGCCCTCGACGGCTTGCGCGGCTTGGCGGTCGCTGGCGTGTTGCTCTTTCATGCCAACGGGGCGCTCGCTGGCGGGTACCTCGGCGTCGATCTGTTCTTCGTCTTGTCGGGCTATCTGATCACGTCGCTCTTGCTCGCCGAGCACCAAGCGACGGGACGCATCGTGCTCACGGCGTTTTGGGTGCGAAGGGCGCGCCGGCTCTTCCCGGCACTGCTTGCCTTGATGCCGGCGATCGCGGTTTATATGCGCTGGTTCGCCCGGCCCGAAGAGCTGCGCAGCATTCGCTTTGATGCCCTCGCAACGCTTGGCTATGTGGCCAATTGGCGCGCCATTTTCTCGGGGAAGAGCTACTGGGATCTCTTTGCCTCGCCCTCTCCGCTCGAGCACGCGTGGAGCCTGGCAATCGAGGAGCAGTTCTACATCCTCTGGCCGCTCATCGTGCTTCCGGTCCTTGGTCGACGCTCGCCCCGGACCCTGCTCACCGTCACGCTGGTGCTGACGGCGCTGTCGATGGGCGCCATGGTCCTGCTATTCGATCCAGCCGCGTCTTCTCGTGCCTACCTCGGCACGGACGCCCGCGCCGCGGCCATCTTGGCCGGCGCGGCCTTCGCCATTCTGCTCCGCCCGGACACCTCGTTTTCGTCGACCAGCGTCCGCCGACTCGACCTGCTCGGCGGCGCTGCGCTGGTGCTCCTCGGGTTGGCGTGGTGGAAGCTCGAAGGGGACAACCCGCTGCTGTACCGCGGCGGCTTCTGGGGCACCGAGCTTTGCGCCCTCGCGCTGATCGCCTGCGCCGTAGCAGGCAAGCGAAGCGTGATCGCCCGGCTGCTCTCGCTCCAGCCCCTCCCCCTGCTCGGCATGGTGAGCTACGGCGCCTATCTGTGGCACTGGCCCGTGTACCTCGTAATCACGCCCGATCGGGTGCCCCTGCCGCCGCTCGCCTTCCACGCCCTGCGCCTCGGGGTGACCTTCGCCATCACCGCGGCATCGTACCGGTTCCTCGAGCAACCCATCCGCAAACGCGGCGTGCCATTCCGGCGACCCTGGCTCGTCGTTCCGGCTGCGGTGGCGCTGACCGTCGCGCTGATGCTAGCGGTCACGCCCTCGTCGTCTAGAACCGCCCGCTCCGGCCCGATCGGCCTACCTCTGGCCCCGAGCGCCCCGGATGCCTGGCGCTTGTTGGTGGTCGGCGACTCCACCGCGAACACGCTGGGTTGGTCGATCCGCGGTCTGCGGTCGCCCAACATATCGGTTGAGCTCGGCGGCGAGGACGGATTTTGCCTGCAGAACGATGGCCCCAAGTGGGCAACCTGGTCCACCCTCGTGAAGGACGCTCAACCAAACGCAACGGTCGTGGTGCTGAGCGGGGCTTTTCTCTACGGAATGACCGCCGACGATAGCTGGCGCAATGCCTGCAACCCAGCATGGAACGCCGCCTTCGAAAAGGGACTCATGGAGCGGCTCCGAGACCTAAAATCGACCAAGAGCACTCTGTGGATGGCCACGGTGCCCTACCCGCTCGGGCCCTACGACAATGCGAAGTTCCGCGCCCGGGTCGACTGCATCAACCCGCTGGTGCGCAATGTGGTGAGCGCAATCGGCGGCATCCGCGTGCTCGATCTGGCCGAAATCCAATGTCCCAAAGGGGAGTGCCTGCGAACCTTCGAGGGCCACTCGATCCGGCCCGACGGCGTGCACTATGATCTGGAGGGAGCAAAGGCCATTGCCCGAGCCGCCGTCAAGGTGCTGCAGTGAGTAGGCAGCGACAGGTGGGCTTCGTCCACGTCACGGTGTGACCCCGAGAACAAGCGCTGGCGCGTCAGCGCAAGCGAGCAGGCACGATTGACGCCTCCAGATGGCAGGGGCCTACTGCCTGCTCGCGTCCGAGCTTGGACGCCGCAACCAAGAGGGTCAGCGATGGCATATCGATGGGCGAGTTGGGTGGGGGTGATGTGGCTGCCGCTGGCAGCGCTCCTGGCGCTCGGGGGCTGCGACAAGATCCCGGGCTTCGGCAACAAGGACGACTCGTCGGACGACGATGACAACGACGACAACGACGACAACGACAACGACGACGACACAAAGAAGAAAAAGAAGAAGAGCGGCGATGACGCCACCAAGACCGCTTCGTTGAAAGGCGGCTCGACCGGCATCGCCGAGTGCGACAGCTACCTCGCCAAGTACTTGGAGTGCTACCCGAAGCAGGCCGCAGGGGCCGAGCAGATGCGCGTGAGCTACCAGCGGGCGGCGGCGACGCCAGCAACCAGGTCTGCCATCGTGGCGAGCTGCACCCAGGGGATGGCCGTCATCAAAGACTGCAAGCCTGGCGCCAACCTGCCGCCGACCCCCGCAGGCGGCGACGGCCCGTCGTCCATCACCGGCACCGCTCCCCCGCCGGTGGCCGTGACCCCTGGCAAGGAGGCCACCCCCTTCATCAACAGCCGCTCTGCAGCGCCCACCATCCCAGAATGGAATGCCCAGACCAAAGAGGTGACGGTGCGCGGCTCCACCAAGCTGAACTGCGAAACCAAAATGGTGCGCGAGTGGCTGCGGGTGTCCTGTCGCGGCAAGAACCAGTTCGGGGGTGAGCCCACCGGTGTGACGGTCACCAAAGGTGGCGGCCGGGGCGAGGACTTCACCTTCTCGGGCAACAAGGTGGCCAGCCTGGTGGTCCGCTTCGTACCGGGCGTCGATCTGGACGCCCGCTTCACCTGGACGGACCGGAGCTCGAACCTACGGGTATGGTGGCCCCGAGGCGCGCCGGAGCCGCCCTACAAGGGCACGTTCAACTAGCAGGCGACCGTCCGCGCCAGCACAGCAGAACCTGTGCCCACCCCCTGGGCCGGCGCTTGGGTGACCGCTGGCCTCGCAATCCTATTGGGGTCCGACCAAATCGAAGCCCGCATCCTCGACGGCCTGCTGGACTGCCTTCGGATCGTGAGCCCCCGCGACCTGAGCCAGCCCGCTGTCGAGCTGCACGGTAATCGTCGTGGTGGGCAGCGCAGCGGTGAGCGCCCGGGTGACCGAGCTCACGCACCCCTGACAGCTCATGCCTGCGATCTTGTAAGTTGCCGTTTCCATTTCATTCCTCTCGTCAGGGGGCAGCAATTTTTCGGGACGCACGGCTCATCGGGATGCACCGCTCATCGGGACTCACTGCGGGGCCGCCAGCGACGGAGCAGCAGTGAGCTGGTCACGACGCTGACGCTCGACAAGGCCATAGCAGCGCCGGCAATGACCGGGCTCAAGAAGCCGAGAGCTGCCAAGGGAATGCCGATCACGTTGTAGCAGAACGCCCAAAACAGGTTCTGCCGGATCTTGCGGGTCGTGGCGCGGGATATCTCGATGGCGTCACTCACCAGCAGCGGCTCGGGCCGCATCAACGTCACCGAAGCGGTGTGCATGGCCACATCGGTGCCGGTGGCCAAGGCGATGCCGACATCGGCGGCAGCCAGCGCGGGAGCGTCGTTGACGCCGTCACCGACCATGGCGACCACCCGGCCGGTGGCGCGCCGCTCGACAACCTGTTGGGCCTTGTCCGCTGGCAACACCTCGGCCACGACCTGGCCGATGCCGAGCTGCTCACCCACCACCGCAGCGGT
Source organism: Myxococcales bacterium (assembly GCA_030590865.1). Classification (GTDB taxonomy): domain Bacteria; phylum Myxococcota_A; class Polyangia; order Polyangiales; family Polyangiaceae; genus JAPYTK01. The sequence continues at coordinate 28,208 of JAUVCD010000005.1, forward strand.
CCGGTGGTTGTCGCCGGTCAGCAGCACCGTCTCGATGCCAGCGGCGCCCAGTCGCTCAATCGCCGCCGCCGCACTTGGCCTAACGGCGTCGCCGACGCCGATCAGGCCGAGCAATTGGGGGGGCTCGCTCGTCGCAGCGATCCACATCAGGCTCATCCCTTGCTCGGCAAGCTCGGCAGCCTGGTCGCTCAGCGGCTCGATTCCGATCCCCCGCTCCTCCATCAAGCGGCCGCTGCCCACCAGCAGGGCACGGCCTGCCACCGTCGCCTCGAGCCCCTTGCCCGCAATGGCGGTGAAGCGGTCGAGCGCCGGCAAGCTCACGTTCCCTGCCGCGGCGTAACGCACCACCGCCTGGCCGAGCGGATGCTCGCTGCCACTTTGGGCGGCCGCGGTGAGCGCCACTAGCGCCTGCTCATCGTCGCCCAGCGCGATCACCTCGCGAACATCGGGGCGCCCCTCGGTGAGCGTGCCGGTCTTGTCGAAGATCACCAGTCCGACCGCCTGGGCCCGCTCCAGGGCCTCGGCGTCCTTGATCAGAATGCCCGCCCGGGCAGCCGCCCCAGTTCCGACCATCAACGCGGTCGGCGTAGCCAAGCCGAGGGCACAGGGGCAAGCGATGACCAGGACTGAAACGGCATGGATGATCGCAGCGGTAGCCGGTGCGCCTGCCACCAGCCAGCCAAGCAAGGTGACCATCGCGATGGCTACGACAGTGGGCACGAAGACGGCGGCCACTGAATCGACGACCCGCTGAATCGGAGCTTTGGCGGCCTGGGCGCCTTGCACCAGCTCGACGATATGGGCCAACCGAGAGTCGGCGCCCACCCGGGTTGCCTCGACGTGCAACAGACCCGAGCCATTGATCGAGCCACCGGTCACTTCGTCGCCCTCACCGCGAGTCACTGGCAAGCTCTCGCCAGTCAAGAGTGCCTCGTCGAGCTCGCTCTGCCCGCTGACGATGCGGCCATCCACGGCCACCCGCTCCCCTGGCTTGACCACCACGATCTCGCCGCGGCCTACCGCCTCTGCGGCGACCTCAACCTCACGGTCATTGCGCAGCACCCGGGCCCGATCCGGCACCAGCGCCATCAAGGCGCGCACCGCCGCCGTGGTGCTGCGTTTGGCCCGCGCCTCCAGTGATTTTCCGAGCAGCACCAAGGTGATCACCGAGGCGGAGGCCTCGAAGTAGAGCTCTTGCGAGCCAGTCGCCAAGAGGGCCACACTCAAACCGAAAGCCGCCGTGGTGCCCAGCGCTACCAGCAGATCCATGTTGCCCGTGAGCGCTCGCAAGGCGCCCCAGGCGCCGCGGTAGAAACGCGCGCCGACCAGCAACTGCACCGGTGCGGCGAGCCCGAGCTGCACCCAGCCCGGCAGCATCCAGTGGATCCCGAAGGGCATCAGCACCATGGGCGCCACCAGCGGCAGGGTGAGGGCCACCGAAACCGCCAGAATCGCCAGCTCACGCTGGGCCTTGCGCTGCTCCTCGCGGGCATGCTCCTGCTCGACAGCGGCGCCCGACAGCAACCGCTTGGCCGCAAACCCGGCGCGCTCGACCGCCTCGATAAGACCCGCAAGCTCGATCACCCCAGGTGTGAACGCGATGGTGGCGGTCTCGGTAGCCAGATTGACTTGAGCCGCCACCACGCCGGCCTGCTTGCGCAGCACCTTCTCGATGCGCTGCGAGCAGGTCGCGCAGGTCATCCCGCCGACCTCGAGCCGCACCGATTGGCTGGGCACCTCGAAGCCAGCCCGCTCGATAGCAGCGACGATCTCCAGCGCTGAGGACCTGGCCTGATCGAAACGCACCGTGGCCCGTTCAGCAGCCAGATTGACCGCCGTGTCCTCCACCCCCTCCAGGCGCCCTACCACCTTCTCGATGCGGGTCGCACAGGTCGCACAGGTCATGCCCGCAATGGGCACGCCGAGCTCGGTGGCTGTCAGCCCAGCCACGGCCAGAACCTCATGACGGTGACAATAAGGGTCCGCCGGCACGGTTGGTCAAGGGGCACGTCGCCCTCAACAGTCCGGTCACCCAGTCCGGTCACACAGTCCGGTCACACAGTCCGGTCAGGAGCTCTCGTCGCCAGCCTCGTCGAGCATGCCCTGCAGACGAGCCTGGCGCGCCTCCTCGAGTCGGGCATCGAGCGTACGGCGCAAGGACAGCAGGTCGAAGCGCTCAGGGCGATCGGCGTGAGCCGCAATCTCTTGCATGATCTCGTCAGCGCGCTGACGCGGCGCGTCCGGTATCCGCAGTTCGTTACCAAGCCTGGCCAGCGCCACTCGCTCAGCATCGGTGGCCTTGCCGTCGAGCTCGGCAATCCAGGAGGCCACCGCGTAGACGTAGAGCCGATCGGCCTTGGTCATCTCCATATGGTCGATTTGGCCCACATTGATCGGCGACTTGGTCGCCGCCTCAATCTCGGCAACCTCCTCGAACTCCAGGCCTTCGTCGAGGGCTGTGCGCACGATGGCGTCTGCCGCTGGGGTGGTGAGTTGGCCATCTGCCCAGCCCACCGCCGCGAGAGCCAGATAGATGTCCTTGCCCATAATGGGTTTCGTCGCCATTTGATCCAACGATATTCCGTTCCGGCGCAGGAAGGAAGGGATCGCGGTTGCGGCGAGGCCCGCAACCGGCCGCGAGCCGCAGGCCGCAACACACTGGCGGCGGTCGCCTGAGACGGCCGAAGGAGCTTGACCTGCCAGCCTGGTGTACCCAAAGCTGCGAAGCGTGACACAGGACCCGCAAGCCCAAGCAGCGACCCATCCGTGCCCCCAATGCGGCGCCCAACTGGCCTATGACGCCGCCACCCAAGAGCTCACCTGCGCCCACTGCGGTCATCAACAGGCCGCGGGAACCGGACCTGCCGCAATGGCCCCTAGGGAGATCCCCATTGCTGAGGGGATGGCCGCCGCAGCCCGCGGGCTCGGCGCACCGGTCAAGGAGATTGAGTGCCAGGAGTGCGGCGCCACCGTCAGCGTCGAGCCTCAGGCCCAGACGGTGACCTGCCCGTTTTGCAGGTCCCAGAAGGTGCTCCCTCGGGAGGCCACGTCCAACTTGATTCGACCCGAGTCGGTGGTGCCTTTCAAGGTCGACAAGGCCACCGCCAACAGCGCCTTTGGCCAGTGGATCGGCAAGCTCTGGTTCCGCCCTGGCGATCTGAAGAAGATGGCCCAGGTGCAAGAGCTGGGCGGTGTCTACATCCCCTTCTGGACCTTCGATGCCCAGGCCCACTCACGCTGGTCTGCCGAGGCGGGCTACCACTACACCGAGACCGAAACGGACTCGGAGGGCAACGACCGCCAGGTGACCAAGACTCGCTGGCAGCACGCCAGCGGCAGCCGCAGCGATTTCTACGATGACACCATCGTCTGCGCCTCCAAGGGCCTGCCCGAAACGCTGGTCGATCGCTTTCGCTCTTGGAGCACCAGCGAGCTGGTTCCCTACCAACCCAGCTATCTGGCAGGCTGGGCGGCTGAGTCCTACGTCATCGACCTGCCTGGCGGCTGGACCATCGGCCAGCAGAAGATGGAAGCCAGCCAGCACTCCCGCTGCGCCAGCGACGTCCCGGGCGACACCCACCGCGGGCTGCACGTGCAGAGCAGCTTTTCGAACGTGACCTTCAAGCACGTGCTGCTGCCCATCTGGATCGCCGCCTACCGGTATGGCGACAAGCCCTACCAGTTCTTGGTCAACGGCCAGACCGGCGAGGTGGTCGGCCTGGCACCCTGGTCTATCTGGAAGATAACGCTCTTCGTGCTCTTGATCATCGCGATCATCGTGCTCATTGTGGTGCTTACGCGTTAAGCCAGCTCGGGCACCGGCCACTCGAGCAACTCGCCCTGGAGTCTGGGCGCCCTGGCTGGACGGGTAGGCCTGGGTCTGGTGCGACGGCGCTGCAGCTGATGACGGCACCGTGACGGCCTTGGCCGTCTAACCATCGACGCCCAGTTGGCTACTGCTGGCCGGGCGTCTGCCGTGTGCAACAGGCACCGCCGGCTAAGCCGCCACCAGCCATAGTGCATTGTCTGGGTGAAAGACGTCTGACGAGACGCTACCATGGGCGCAGATTTGGTTTGCTTCGGTTCGGTGAGCTGGGGGGAGCGCCAGGCGCTCCCCTGCCAACAAGAAGGACGACGATGAAACGCTTCACCGCGGTTGCCACCACCAGCGCGGCACTCATGGCCACCTCCAGCGCATGGGCTCAACAGGTGTCCCAGACCGACTGGTCCGGCGGACCCGGCACCTCCAGCTCCACCAACCTGACCAGCGAAACGAGCTTCGCTGCCGGCACCGGCCACGGCCTCTACGGCACCCAGCCCGGCGCCTGGCGGGTCGTGCATGTGACCTGGGAAGATGCCGGTGGGCTTGCCGAGGTGATGCCCATCCAGGTCGCCCAGGATCCGGTGAGCTACTACGACCATCAGGGGTCGGGCGGGACGCCGGTCTACCCGGTGCCGGTGTGCCTCGAGAGCCGCTTCTGGATGCAGCGGGACCTCAACGATGGCGAGCTTTACTGGATGTTCCACGTCAACAACAACGGTCTGGCGACCGATCCCTGCAGCGGGGAGATCGACGCCACCTATGCCATCACGCCGAACAATGTCGCCACCTTGGTGCTCAGCGACGAGAGCGGCGAATCGACCCTGACGGGCTTCGACCACTACTGGGTCAATCAGTGGGCCGATGGTCACATCGTCGCCCTGTCCGCCCCCCAGTTCAACGTCACCGGAACCCTCGACCGAGTGCTCAGCGTGACCCGGCACGACATGTTCCTCGACGACCAGGGCGCAACCCAGGGGTTCGTGACCACCGACACCATGACCCCTGAGCCTTGGGTCATCGACGCCAATCTGAGCGGCCGCATCGAGTCGGCCATCTTCGACACTGGCGCCGTGCGCGACTGGGGACAGCTCAACGCCCAGCTCACCAACAGCCCGCCTGGTGCCTCCGTCGGGTTCTTCGTGCGGACCGGCTCGAGCGTGGCCAACGTCCAGGCCCAACCCTGGGAGGGCAACTACACCCCTGGCGAAGACATAAGCAGCACCCAGAACTCGGGCGCACAGTTCATTCAATATGCCATCGACATCACGCTGCCCGACATCTCGGTTCTCAACCCAGTTCCGCCCGAACCGTTCTTCCACCTCGACTGGCTATCCATCCAGTTCGACACCGACGGCGACGGCCTCGATGACACCACCGAGGTGAATGGCGGCACCGATCCCTTCGACGCCGACAGCGATGACGACGGCGTGCAGGATGGCGGCGAGCTGTACTGGGACCAGGACACCGACGGCGATGGGCTCATCAACGCCCTCGATCCGGACAGCGACGATGACGGCCTCTACGACGGCACCGAGATGGGCCTGGACTGCGCCCATCCGGACACCAACCTGGCGGCCGGCACCTGCACGCCTGACGGTGACAGCGGGACCACCACCACCGATCCGCTGAACCCAGATACCGACGGCGGCGGCGTCACCGATGGCTCGGAGGATGCCAACCTCAACGGCGTCCTGGACTCTGGCGAGACCGATCCCACCGCGGGCCACGGCGGCGACGACAGCACGGTGGTCGATTCTGACGGCGACGGCCTCAGTGACGATCTCGAGATCTTTTTGGGCCTCGATCCCAACGACGCCGACACGGACGACGACGGCTTGCTCGACGGTCAAGAGCACAACCCAAGCTGCGACACCGACGGCGATGGGCTCATCAATCCGCTGGACTTCGACAGCGACAACGATGCGCTCTTCGACGGTCTCGAGGAGGGCATGGATTGCTCTCACGCCGATACCAATGTGGCAGCAGGCCATTGCACCCCTGACGGTGACGCCGGCGGCACCAAGACCCATTCGCTGGTCGCCGACAGCGATGGTGGCGGCGTGATCGACGGATCGGAGGATTGCAACCGGAATGGCGTCATCGACACCAATGAGACGGATCCGAACAACCTGGCCGACGATGGCTCCAACCTGGACACCGACGGCGATGGCTTGAGCGACTGCCTGGAGATCAACATCGGATCGGATCCCAACGATGGGGACAGCGACGACGATGGCGTACCTGACGGCATGGAACCGAACCCAGCCGACGACTACGACGGTGATGGCCTGCCCAACGTCAACGATCCTGACAGCGACGGCGACGGTCTGTTCGACGGCACCGAGATGGGGCTCGGCTGCAACCACCCGGGCACCAATCTCGCCGCGGGCCACTGCATCCCCGATGGCGACGGCGGTGCCACCACCACCAACCCGCTGGATGAGGACACCGACGACGGCGGGGTGTCGGACGGCGACGAAGATGTGAACAAGAATGGGGTCATCGATGGCGATGAAACGGACCCCAACGTCGGCGCAGATGACGATCCGGGCGGTGAAGGCGGCGGCGGCACCGGCGGCGGCACCACGAGCGGCACCGGCGGGGCCTCGAGCGGCACCGGCGGAGCCTCGAGCGGCACCGGCGGGGCCTCGAGCGGCACCGGCGGCACCGATGCCAACGCCATGGATGGCCTCTTCGCCCAGGGGGGCTGCGCCTGCACCCTACCCGGTGGTCGAGCGGGCTGGCGCGGCATCTTGCTGGCCCTGATCGCTACCGCGGTGACCCTGGCAGGCCTGCGGAGGCGCTCGCGGCCCCGACGGCGACGCTGAGGGCACGAGGGCACGGGGCAAGACGAACGCCCCGTGCCGCGATCTGGGAGACTGAGCCTCGACGGCGCCCCGACTCCAGGGCAGCGGGTTCAGTTGGTCTGCACGTCGCCGGTGTAAACCACCTCGAAGGCCGAGCCGGGGATGGTCTTCAGATCGCCGAGCGCCTCGTCGTCCCAACGGGGATCCGGTGCGCCAGAGACGAACCAATCGGCGCCGTTGTCGGCGACGATCATGCCGTAGGTCTTGAGGGCAGTGCACAGCACCTGCACCTCGCTCGACATGCCGTCACAGTCGTAATCCGCCTTCATCCGCACCCTCAGGCCCATCGGTGGCACGTCGGGACTGGTGTTGCTCGACGCATAATGGGATGCCGGGGCGATGAAGCCTGCCTGGCTCTCGCTCACGGTGAACCGCAGCGCATGACCGACGAAGCCATCCTCGACCACCTCGTCGTAACGGGCTAGCCCTGGAAGAATGGGCAGGCCCGCCGCATCGGCCGAGGTCCAACCCACCGGCCGGGTGTCGTTGATCTTCAAGTCCCAGATCGCCCCCGAGTCGCCCTCCCACGACTCGCCATCGTTGATCGGGAAAGCGCGGTACAGCTCGTAGAGCACACAGGCGTCGCGGTCGACGACCAGCACGTGACGGTCTCCGTCTGCCTGGGGTCCGCCTTCAATGGGCGCGTCAGGCGGGACGGGATAGGGGCCTGGATCGCTCTCGTCCCCATAGGCCACGAAGTCGATGGGCACCGTGGG